>NZ_BDUF01000006.1 GCF_002335525.1 Effusibacillus lacus | reverse complement strand
GATCTGTGGTAGGGGAGCGTTCTGTACGCATGGAAGTCAGACCGGAAGGACTGGTGGAGTGTACAGAAGTGAGAATGCCGGTATAAGTAGCGAAAAGACAAGTGAGAATCTTGTCCACCGAAAGCCTAAGGGTTCCTGGGGAAGGCTCGTCCGCCCAGGGTTAGTCGGGACCTAAGCCGAGGCCGAAAGGCGTAGGCGATGGACAACTGGTGGAAATTCCAGTACCACCGCGCA
>NZ_BDUF01000005.1 GCF_002335525.1 Effusibacillus lacus | reverse complement strand
TTCGCTACTTATACCGGCATTCTCACTTCTGTACACTCCACCAGTCCTTCCGGTCTGACTTCCATGCGTACAGAACGCTCCCCTACCACAGATCGATCATCACCCTAGATTCGTGGTGTCCAGGTTTGATCGGAGGATTTTGTACGAATGCTTTTCATGGAACCAACGGATCGCATTCGTCCCAAAATGTAACTCCCGCCTTCAAGTTCACCATGAGATCCACGGTGATGATCGATCTATCCATAGCTTCGGTGTCCGGTTTGAGCCCCGTTACATTTTCCGCGCAGCGTCACTCGACCAGTGAGCTATTACGCACTCTTTAAATGGTGG
>NZ_BDUF01000004.1 GCF_002335525.1 Effusibacillus lacus | reverse complement strand
ACTTTATGTTAGAGGTGCTCTGGTACACTGTCAACGCGCTGGAAGCTGACCGGCTAAAGCCGGTGGGTTTAGACCCGGCGCATGGAAACTAAACTAAGTACGAAAGAAGTAAAAAATGCAGTTAAAAAAAGAAAGTTTCTGTTTGTTCACCCTGTAAAAGATGATCATGTTCGGAAATGGATAATGAAAAATTTATACTGACAAGAGTATAAGGCGCGTATAGAATATTCTTACAAAACAAAATCTGCCGTAATATCGTTTCCCATCATTCTGTACACTAGGAAGACCGGGGAGGGATTGCCGATGCATATGTGGTTGATTGTCCTGTTGATACTTCAGTTCCTGATTGTTACAGGAATGCTGGTGTACTTTATCTGTTCCGATTCGTGGGATGAAGACGTTAAGCATACTGTTTTGGATGAGGAAGAGGATCCGGAAGTCCTGCCCAATCCTTACCGGAAAGTGTGGCAGGAGTATCTTTCCAGTCGTTGACAAGTTCTACCCCACAAAAGGAAAAGGTGTTGCTGCTCATGCGTTTGCACAATTTCATCACGATTGTTACCGGTGTCGGCCGGGGAATTGGTCGTGCTGTCGCTGAAGCGTTGGCACGCGAAGGGGCTGTCGTCATCCTCGCGGAACGTTCATTGGAACTCGGCCGGCAAACGGAAGCCCACATACTTGGTCTGGGTGGCAAAGCTCATTTCGTTGAAACGGATGTTGCAGATCCGCTTTCCATTCGAAAGTTGATGGATTGGACAGAGAATCACTACGGACAATTGCATGTTCTGGTTAACAATGCAGGGATCTCCCGGTTTGCTCCGCTTGAGGAGACAACGGTTGAAACCTGGGATGAAACTATGAACGTCAATCTGCGAGGCCCCTTCTTGTGTTCACAGGCTGCCGCTCCTTTGATGAGACAAGCGGGCAGCGGGTCGATCATCAATATTTCGTCTACCCGCGCCCTCATGACAGAACCGGGGAATGAGGCTTATGCCGCCTCAAAAGGAGGACTGCTCTCTCTCACCCGTGCATTGGCCAACTCTCTTGGTCCGATTATACGTGTCAACGCCATCTTGCCTGGTTGGATTCACCTGACGGACGAACCCCTGCGTCCCGAGGATCATGCCCAGCATCCGGCCGGACGTGTCGGACAACCTGATGATGTAGCAAACGCTTGTCTGTTCCTTGCCTCCCACGACTCTTCTTTCATAACGGGCCAACAACTGGTTATAGATGGAGGCATGACCATCAAGATGATCTACGTCGAGTGACGCTATTCTCCGTGCGGACCCGGTTCAACCCCGTACCGTTCTTCACTAAACAAATCGTCAAAGGGCGATTCGCTGGAAAGATGCCGAATCCAATCCAGAAAATGCTCCTCATCGACATCAATATAATCATGATCCGGATCTGACATGGCTGATCCCCCTTGAAATGATTTGCAGTCAGGATGTTCGTTCTCCCGCCAATTCATCCTGTATCGCCGCATCCGTCACCAGACTTTCAACAGGCGGCAGTTGGGCAAGAATCGGAACTGCGGCGTGAAGCATCAATCCGGCTGCCGCCAATACCCCTGAATCATTGAGCAAAAATACGGCTGCTCCCCCAACAAGGAAGCTAGTTGTATAACGGCCAGGAAACTGCCCCGGTGCCGTTTTTATGATATCGGGTTTCTTCAGTTGCAGCAGCAGGACTCCCAATACCGCCGCAAACATCAATCCCCAGATGGAAACACCCAACAGTCTCCAGTTGAGTGCCATTTTTCGCAGGATCATGGAAAACACTTCCGTCATGTCCCCCTGCATCATCAGCGATGCGGCCCTTCCAATGTGGCTGAATTCCTCAGGAGAGATCATAAGGTTTAGGAACAACAGGATTCCCAGGGTAGTAGCAACTCCTGACAGTACCCATATCCATCTGAAATGTCCGCTTTTGTTTTCCATACCTGAGAGTACAGTGTAGGTGTAGACAAGTCCGGCAGCCAAAGCGCCGCCCGCATTGGTGCCAAATTGCGGAGCCGCCAGCAGAAATACAATTCCTGCAAACAGCAGCAAACCGGATGTTTTTATAAGTTTTTGCCTGAGAGGATACCGTTCCATCAGGAGGAAATATGCGAGTAACGAGGCACCTATAAGGATCCCCATATACTCGTTGCCCATCCCATAAAAGCGGGCTCCGTTAAGCAAATCGTATCCCATCCAAGATTCTTTGGCCCACTGACCTTGCTGCAACATATCAAACATGATAAGGAATACGGAACTGCAGGATATCAGGAGCAGCCGTGCACGAACTGTTCGGATCAAGGATAACCCTGTCCAAACCAAGGCCGTTATGAGCAACAAATTCATGATCATCTCCTGAGTTGAGGAAGCATTCGCAAGCGGCAGTACAAGGTAGATTGCCGGGAATGCCAGGAGAATGGGCAATAAACGATCCAACCATTCTTGTTTGGGTTTCCCCTTTACCCGGGAAATGATCGTCAAAAGCAAGAGCCCGATCACTGCGCCAACATATCCCTTTACCATGAAAGGACGACTGCGGTTTAATTCAGCCAGATGCTTGATCTGATTCATCACTTCGACCTGGTTGGGTTCAGAAATCGGCAATGAACCTATTACTTGACCCAATCCGCCTTTTATGTAACTTTTCATGCCAAGAAAAGACAGTACGGTCGGTGCTATATCATACGAAGTGACCAATCCGAGATGGCGGGTGCTGTTTGACGAAAGCAACGAGTTCGGAAGAATATCGCTCCCGTTCATCAGAACTATACCGGCAGAGGGGACACCCAAGCCAACATCGGCAAATGAGACCGGGTTTACAACAATCAGCAGATGCTTATAATCGGCATTCTCCAGTAATTTCCCGATTAATCGGTCAGCATCTGCCAACGCAAGCATGTACCGGTTCCTGAACTCCTCCGGGGTCATGGTCATTCTTTGAGCGGCAAGCCGTGTAAATTCGGCATTTCGCACAATAACCAGATTGGCCCTATCCCGAACCGCCAAGTACTCTGTGTAAACTGCAGTTCCGCCTGACTGTTTCAGGATGGATGCAACCCGACCACCTGAAGCCGTAACTTGTTCGAGCATGGTTTGGCTGCTTATGTGGTTTCCGGTTCCGGTCATGATGGCCCGTTCACCGGAATCTTCACCGCCTCGAAAGGGAAGAACCATATTGGCCGCCCCGCCAGTATCGATCATCCTGCACAAATTTGGAGTGATCGCCGGGGACAAGGTTTCCCATGTGAGCCCTGGAAGGATCACAACCGTTGCTTGGTTCTCGTCTGGTTGCAAGGCGAATGCCGGAGTCCCAAACAAGAGAATCGACAGCAAAACTGCCATACATAAAGCCCATTTTTTCATTGAAAGTTTCAATCCAATTCCTCCCAAGGCAACTGAAAGCGGACATCTGCTCAACATGATAGGGTATCCAGAGACCAGGAAAATATTACAATTCATGACATAAATAAAAAAGACCTGACTCAAAAAGCTAAGTCAGGCCATACTTCGTAGACAGTTACCCCTAAGGCTCTTGCAATAGCATAAGCATGATCCAGACGAGGAGGTCTACCTTTTAGTAATTGTTGATTGTTGTTCTTGGTACTCCCAATTTATTGGTAAGCCAGGTAGCAGGCCTGCCGTCAAGGATCTCAAAGAATTCTGTTTTCCACATTCCCCACCTCAGAAGTATACAAATATAAAAGTATACCTAAGAGTACGAGAGAGGGCTTGTCGAATCCTTTGGCGAAGTTTGGTGAAAAGTTTTTCTATCTCCACCTTGCATATTTGCCACTATATACGGTACTATAAGATCAAAGGTGAGGTACGTGATGAGCAAACTTGAAAAGCTTTGGCAGAAGATCAAGAATAATCCCAAACAGGTGCGATTTGAGGAGTTGGACAAACTTCTCGTAAAAGCTGGTTTTGAAAGACGGCAACCGAGGCGTGGATCGAGTCATTATGTGTACCGAAAAGCAGGATCCAAACCAGTAACGGTTCCTTACCGGCAGCCGCACATTTTATCCGTTTATGTAGAAGAAGCAATTAAAGTTCTTGAGGGGGAATTTGAGGATGAATAAAGACTTGGATTACTACTTGAGCCTTCCGTACCGAATCGTTCTACATCCTGCACCGGAGGGGGGCTATGCTGTTTCCATCCCGGAACTTCCTGGTTGCATAAGTCAGGGAGAAACTGTGGAAGAGGCAATAAAGATGATTGAGGATGCAAAAGTATCTTGGCTAGAAATTGCCTTAGAGGATGGATTAGAAATTTCGGAACCAGAACGGGAATCAGAAGAATACTCCGGCAAGTTCAACGTTCGGGTCCCGAAGTCCCTGCACCGTATTCTTGCCGAAAAGGCCAAGGAAGAAAACGTTAGCTTAAATCAATACATCAACTACCAGTTGTCCAGATCAGTAGGATTACCACCTAAAAAACCCGGCGCATAACCGGGATTTTTTTTGTACAAAAAAGTCTCCCTCCCCGAAGGGTAGGAGGCTACCCGATCCAATGGATACGGATCGCTTCCCGGTTTACTTGAGAATCTTCACTTGTACATTTTGGAATCCGAAGTTGCGAACACTTTGTGCATCTGCGTTAATAAAGATGTCAATGCGGTTTCCGCGAATCGCCCCGCCGATGTCTTCAGCTACAGCCATGAAGCCATTGGCCGGAAGATTCAGATGCTTGTATCCCGAGACCCAAACACGGGTTCCCAGCGGAATTACATTGGGGTCCACTGCTATGACTCCTTGCCTTACAGTTGTTCCAGAGTACGTCTTCCCGCCATACTTCCAGTTAATGTTGTCAGGGCCGTAAGCAGTTGCTTTCATTGTGATTGTTGTTCCGGCTGCGGCAGGTTGCACGGGTGTCTTTTTCTGTGGTTCGGGCTGTACCTTTTGGGATGTGGCGGAAGAACTGTGTCCACCCGACATGCCGCGAAACTGCTGCAGACAAGCGAACCAGCGGCAATCACGCCGGCTGCGACAGCACCAGCCGCCAACTTCCACATGCTATTCATTTGATATAACCCCTTCCAAGCCTCCGAAGTTAGCTGACGGGTTCGGGAGAAGGTTCCCGGCGATCTGCAATTCCTCCCGGTATGCAGGCCGCATTCACCCCATAATTGGTTCCTCCGTACGCCATCCGGTATTGCTGTGCAACCGGAGTGCGATTCGGCCAAATTCCTGACCATTTTACCAAGGTGATTATGGAGAGTCATTAGGAACTTGCTGGAAGGAAAAATGCCACCGTCCATCAAGACGGTGACAATGAAATTCAGTTTACCCTTTTACAACCTTCACGTACTCAATATTCGGGTCATCCGGCCCTTGGACCGGCAACCCCGCTTCCATGTGTTCGCGAATGTATTCGATGTTTTCTTTTGTAATGATTTCGCCCGGCAGCAATATGGGAATCCCCGGCGGATAGACCATGACCATTTCCGCGAAAGTCCGGCCGACTGCCTCATCAAATTTGACCATTTCCGTTTGTGAATAGAACGCTTGTCGAGGTGACATGGCCAGCTTCGGCATTTCCGGCAGATGCACTTGAATGATTGGTTTCCCGGTTTGATATACGTGCCGTTCGGCAATTCTTCTCAAGGCAATTATCAATGCGTCAACATTTTCTTGTGTATCTCCAACCGTCACAATACAAAGGATATTGTAAAGGTCGGACAGTTCCACCTCAATGTTGAATTCTTCCCGCAGTATCCTTTCCACGTCATACCCCGAAATCCCCAAATCCTTTACGGAAACCGTCAATTTCAGCGGGTCCATATCATAAACGGACGAGTTGTGCAGAATTTCCCTGCCAAAACAGTAAAGGCCCTCGATCTTGTTGATCTCTTCCCTTGCATATTCGGCCATTTTGATCGCTTCATCAATCAATTCGCGGCCATGAATGGCCAGGTTCTTCCGGGCCACGTCCAATGACGCAAGCAACAGGTAGGAAGTGGAGGTTGTAGTGAGCATGGACAGAATCGCCTGCACATGATCGACATTGACCAATCCCTCTTTGACGTTCAAAACCGAGCTTTGGGTCATCGAACCGCCCAACTTGTGCACCGAAGTTGCTGCCATGTCGGCACCGGCCTGCATGGCGGACAGGGGCAATTTCTCATGGAAGTGGATGTGGACGCCGTGGGCTTCGTCAACAACAACCGGAATCCCCCGTTCATGTGCCAAATCAACAATTCGCTTCAGGTCGCACGAGATCCCGAAATATGTAGGGTTGATCAACAGCAGTCCTTTGGCGTCCGGGTGCTCGTCCAGTGTTTGCCGCACAGTGTCGTAAGAGACTCCGTGAGCAATCCCCAGTTTCGGATCCAGTTCCGGGTGCATGAACACCGGTTCGGCCCCGGACAGAATGATGGCTGCCGAAACCGACTTATGAACGTTGCGGGGCACCAGAATCTTGTCTCCCGGTCCAACCACAGACATGATCATGGTGATGATGGCACCCGTTGTTCCCTGAACAGTAAAAAATGTATAATCAGCGCCGAAAGCTTTGGCCGCCAGTTCCTGTGCTTCTTTGATAATTCCCCGCGGACTGTGCAGATCATCAAGCGGCGTGATATTGATCAAGTCTATCGAAAGTGCGTTGGGTCCAACGAAGTCACGGAATTCCCTGGCCATTCCGCTGCCCTTCTTGTGACCCGGAATGTGAAACTGAATCGGATCTCTCTTTGCATGTTCCAGCAGCGCAGTGAACAAAGGTGTGCGCTCTTGTTCTTGTTTATTCATTTCAACCTCCCAACCTTTCACCAAACAGGATGTCGCCCGGACGGAAGAACCACATTGGGCTTCCTAAACATACAGCAAGTAGTATATCAGAAGCGTATCCTGCATGAAAGAAAAAAATTGCAAGCCACCCCTTGGCGACTTGCTTAGGCAGGTTCTGTTATTCGCCAAACGCCTCCCGAACTTCCGGGCGGGTGTTGTTCCACAACTCGCCGCCTCGAAACTCTTTCAGGAAATTCCCCAGCCTGGCCACTTCTTCAGGTTCAAGGGTATCCAGCTTGACGGCGCCTTTCATGGCATCCCCCATCTTGTTCACCTGATCGGGCAGGTTTTTGTATCCAAGTTTTGCTTCCGCGTCAATCCGGAAGGGAATAGCGGCACAAACCCCGTTGAAGCCCATGCCGGCCTCCCCTTTTTTCAAAGTGACCCAAACGACAACAACGCGCCGTCCGTCAGGGATCTGATCGGGGCTCGAAGCTCCAAACCGGATCCCCCGTTCCACCCGGCTTTTGCCATGAATCGCGCCGTTATCCACAAATACCGTATCTCCGTCAATAACGACTGCGGACAAGGATGCAAACTCATCAGGTGTATCATGCCCGGTCTTGGCTGTCAGATTCAGTTCCATAAGAATCCTCCCTGTGTTAAAAGTCAATCTTAAATTTCAGGAAGCCGGCCTTCCGGAGAGCTTCGATCACGATGACGACAGCCGGCCCCAGGATGAGACCGAAGAAACCGATCAGTTGGAATCCCAAATACATGCTGGTCAACGCGGCCAATGCACTGATGCCAAGACTTGAGCCCAGAATCTTTGGCTCAATGATACGTCGAATCACTGTAATGACAAGGAAAAGGACCACCAACCCGATTGCCAGATGCGGATTACCCTTCATAAAACTGTATACCGCCCAAGGGACCAGAAAAGAACCGGTGCCAAGAATCGGGAGAATGTCGACAATTACAATCAAGAACGCAATAACTGCCGCATATTTCACTTGCAGGATGAGAAGTCCGACTAATGCCAGTATATAAGTAAGAAGACTTAGAATAAACTGCGCCTGCAAAAAACCGACAGTTGCACGACCGAGCTGCGTCATAATCAGTTCAACCTTTTCCCTTGCCGAGGGGGTAAACATGCGAAAAAACCCCACACGGATCCTGGGAAGATCCAGACTGATCAAGAAAAGTCCGATCAGATATACGATAGAGATCAGGAACAATCCGGGTAAGGCGGCTACGGACCGAACCACCCATTCCGCCAGACTTGAAGCAGCATTTACTGCCGAATTCTTAAGTCCCCCAATGACCTGCTGAATGGTTCGAACCGTCTCCGCCGGCAGTGACGCGTAATAAGTCTGCCACATCCATATGTATTTCTCCGCCGATTCAAACAGTCTTGCGGAAAATGCGGGCAAGTGCTGGGCCAGGGCCACTGCCTGCACGATCAGTTTCGTCCCAAGCCAATACCCTCCATAGCCGAAAAAGGCAAAAAACAGAACAAATGAAATTGTGACCGCAATCCCCCGATTGACCTTCAGATTGCGAATCAAAAACAAAACCAGCGGTTCCAGCATCATGGCCGTCAACAATGCCAGAATCAGTGGAATGCTGTAAGGGACAAGCAGTAAAACCACTGCCCCCAGTATAATCAAGACTGCCGCTTTGCGAATGGTCATCATCCTACTCCAGTTCCTCCGGTTTGTCGGGCGTCCAGTCCCTTATGCCGTTGTCTTCCAGAATTCCCAATGTGACATCGGCGATGTCGGGGTCTGCCAACAACCTGTCCCGCACTCGAAATTTGATGTCGTCCGCATCTGCCAGTGCAAGGCCCGGGCGCAATTCAATATAGCTTTCCACATGATAAAATCGGCCTTCCTGCGTGATGCGCAGTTTGTTTATATCTGTCACATCGGAATCCGACAGGATGATAGTTGCAACTTTTTCTTCAATTTCGCGCGGTGCTGCGACCCCGATCAGACCGACCATGCTGTCGTATCCAACCCTGAACGCAACTCCCACCATCAAACAGCCAATCAGGATGGTCACAATTCCATCCAGTACATCAAGCTCGGTAAAATGGGACAAAGTGACGCCAAACAGAGCCAAGAAGGCGCCGGTTGTCGCCACCAGGTCCTCATAAAACACCAAACGGGTTGGCGGAGCAGCCCGTCCCACATGGCGGAAAGCTCCTGCCACAATTCCAAATCCCCTTGTATTGATTCGCGTTTCCAAGACAATCTCCTTCATGGCCTTGGCCAGAATGTAACCGTCAATGGCTATGGCGATGGCCAGAATCAAAACGTTCAGCCAAACCCCGCCCGCTTCCACCGGATGTCGGACCAGATGAATTCCTTCCCGGATGGTCTCATAGGCCATAATGGTAACCACGATGACGGCTACCATACAGAAAATGTTAATGACCCGGCCAAACCCCGTTGGAAAGCGGCGAGTGGGCCTTCGTTCCGCCAACACGCTGCCGGCAAACACAAACCCCTGATTTATGGCGTCTGCAACTGAATGCATGGCGGAGGCAAACATCGGGCCGCTTCCGCTGACTGCGGCGGCAAAACCTTTGATTGCAGCAAGAACCGTGTTCCCAACAGCTGCCGCAGCTGATGAAGTGTTACCTTTCTTGATTAATTCCCATACGGCGGCCATGTTTTACTCCCCCTGACAATCCACTCTTCAACTAGTCTGCCCAAAGTTCATGCACACCCTCCCTTGGATGGAAGAGTTTGAGGAATTGACGCAACTGCCTTTTTTCTCGTCATGGTTCCCAGATAGATGCCAGCGAATACGGTAAGGAAGCCCAGGGCATGAATCCCGATTAACTTTTCTCCCAGCAGCAACACGGCAAACACTAAACTTGCCACCGGCATGCCGTTAAGATACATCGCCGTCCGCCCCGCCCCGATTCTGCTGATTCCACTATTCCACCAGATGGAGCACAAGCCGGTTGCCACCCAGCCGGAGAAGAGGAGAACCGCCCAGACGAACCAATCTGTAGGCCAAGATACCGCCCCTTGCACCCCAACTTCAAACAATGCCGCAACTGTCAGGCAAACGGTGCCCACCATGTGCATGTAAGCGGTAATGAGCAGTACGGGAACGGTTTCGGCCGCTTTTTTCACAAACAAACCGGCAAACACATAGGTCAGCATGGCCAATACCACCAGCCATTCCCCTCGGCCGAATTGAAACAGCCCACCTGTTCCTTCCAGCATCGAGTCCCCTGCAACCACCAGTAATACCCCGACAAACCCCAGCAGCACTCCAAGAATCCGGTTCCAGGTGAACGGTTCCCTGAACAGCAGATAAGCCAGAATACCGGTCACCAAAGGGTTCAATCCAAGAATCAGCGAACCTGTGGAGGCGTTTGCCGTTTGCAGCCCCATACCCAATGTAATCTGGTGCAGGAAGATGCCGGAAATGCCAGCACCTATGATATACAGCCAGGCCTTTGCCGAAATCTTTTGCAGAAGACGTTTCGACAGCAATAAGGCCAGCAGCAGAAAAGTCGCGGCTCCAATGCGCATTGCGGCCAGGGTTACGGGAGGAAAGTGGCCGACCAAGAACTTGATCATAACCACATTCAACCCCCAGATGACTATCACGGCCCAAAGCAGCGCTTTGACCGATCGTTCTCCGTTCATACTTTCCTCCTTGTCCAGCGGTTCTTCGTTGTGCTTATCCGTAATATACACCGTCACAGACATACTCGGCCGGTCCTGTCATATAGACATGACCGTCTTCCTTCCACTCGATCACCAGATCGCCACCCAGAAGATGTACCAGGACCTTGCGGTCCAAGCGGGCGTTCAGGATACCGGCAACTGCTGCCGCGCACGCACCGGTTCCGCAGGCCTGCGTAATACCGGATCCCCGCTCCCACACCCGAAAGATGATTTCTCCGCGGCCTACGACCTGGATAAACTCCACATTCACCCGTTCGGGAAAAAGAGGATGAAACTCGATCGCGGGTCCGACAGCCGCCACGTCCACCTGCGTTATATCATCGACAAAAATGACCGCATGGGGATTGCCCATGGAGACAGCTGTAATCGTATAGGGGACTCCATCCACATCGATAGTTTCAGAGATCGTTTTGGATTCAGGATCACCCAGCATTGGCAGATCCTTTTTCAATAGCCGGGGAGGGCCCATGTCAACGGTAACCTCCTCTACCTTGCCGTCGCTTCCGGTCTGGATCTTCGCTTCCACCAGGCCGCCAAGGGTTTCAATCTGAAACTGATCTTTATCAGTCAGCCCCCGGTCGTATACGTATTTGGCCACCATGCGCAGTCCGTTGCCGCAGTTCTTCGCTTCCGATCCGTCGTTGTTGAACACGCGCATGCGAAAATCAGCCCGTTCGGAAGGACCGATCAGAATCATGCCATCCGATCCGATTCCCGTGTTGACGTTGCTTACGCGAACGGCCAAATCAGCCAGTTCTTCTTCACGGAGTCTCTCTTCAAAAAGGTTTACATAGATGTAGTTGTTGCCAAGCCCGTGCATCTTCGTGAACTTCAATCCGGTCACCCCATGGAATCAGTCATTTACGATCTATTATAACGGAGAAAAATACAGGTTTCACAAAAATTCACAATTCTGTATTTGACAAAACCAACCTAACTGATATATAACAGAACTAAGAACAATGGCGTCTGTTTCGCACAGACCACGGACAGGAGGAAATCCTATGACAAAGAACTGTACCACATGCCTGCATGCCCGCCCTTGCGGAATTGACATGGAGAACGCAAAAGTTTGCCTCAACGCCGGCACCTTCGTTTACAATGTACAGATTGTCTCCGAATGCCCCGGCCATCAGGTGAAATCGGCATTGACCGACACAGCGACCGCGTAACGATTGAGGGATCGCAATCAACAATTGCGATCCCTTTCTCATTGTACATCCACATTTCCGACTGTGACCAGTGTGGATTTGCCCAAATCCAGATGAAATTCCGCCAATTCCAGCACATCTTCCCTTTTTACATTGGTGATCGCCTGCAAGTCTTCCTCAATACCGCGCATCTTCCCAAAAACAGCTTCGTCATGCAAGATGCGTTCCGCCCGCCAGCCGACCTGGTCGGAACCGAACAGAATGTTTGCTTGCAGTACAGCCTTCGCCAACTCCACCTCATCCTCTGTTAAGTCGTGTTGTACAACAGAAATTTCATGCCGGATGGTGTCAACCAACTTTTGTGCCTGATCCGGCTGTGTGGCCGACTGCACACCGAACAGCCCCATATCCTGCCACCCGGAATAGAATCCACTGATGGAGTAGGCAAGCCCCAGCTCATTTCGCACCTTTCGGAACAAACGTGACCAGGAATCGCCTCCCAACACCGATCCCAGGACGTCAAAAGCCGGCAGCCTGCCGCTGCCTAAAGGAGGTGCATGAAATCCAAAGAATACATGCAACAGTTCGTGTTCTTCCTCAGAGTGCAGCCGGTAGGACTGGCGGATGGGGACAAGCGGTTTTGGCAATGCTTTGCTCCGGTTGTCGCCAAACCATTGGCCCAGTGCCTCCACAATACGTTCATGCTCCACATCTCCGACTACAGAAACAATCATGTTGTCGGGAGTGTAATAAGCATTGGCAAACTCCAGCAATCTCTTCCGGTCCATTGACTGCAAACTCTCTTCCGTGCCAAGGATCGGATGGCCGAAATCCCCCAGAACCTGATGATAAAGACAATCTTCCCCCCACTGGGAGGGTTCGTCCCGTGTCATGCGCCATTCTTCCAGGATAATATCCCGTTCCAGATCAATCAGTTCCGGGGCCAGGTGAAACCTGTCCAACATCTCCGACATAATATGCAAGGAGGGAAGAAGGGTTTCAGCGGGGGAAGTCAACTCAAAAACAGTGGATTCAAAGCCTGTGGATGCGTTTGCCGTCGCCCCCAGGCGAGCCAGTTCCATCATAAGGGTGTCATGATCCTTGTCGGCTGTCCCCTGAAAGATCATGTGTTCCAAAAAGTGGGCCGTACCCCAACCGTCACTCGACTCATAAGCAGAGCCTACTCCAAAGCGAAACAGTGCCACCGCCCCCCTATAATGCGGGGTACGCTGCGTAAGTATCCGCAAGCCATTTGGCAGTTGCGTTCGTCGCGTTTGCAAATCCATCAACTCAACACCTTGTCCGTTTCATCCGGCTTGAATCCGATGGTCACCTTGTCGCCCTTCACGATAATCGGGCGTTTCATCAGCATCCCATCTGAGGCAAGCAAGTCCAGAATTTCCTCTTCGTTCATATTCTTCAGCTTGTCCTTGATCCCAAGTTCGCGGTATTTCTGACCGCTGGTGTTGAACCACTTCCGTATATCAAGTCCGCTTTTGCCGATCCAGGTGCGGAGTTCCTCCTTCGTCGGAGGATTGTCCACAATATGACGGTCTTCAAAGACCACCCCTTTGCTTTCCAGGTATTTCTTTGCATTGCGGCAAGTTGTGCATTTTGGGTATTGAATGAATAAAACGTCAGCCATTATGGGAACCTCCTACAAGTACACATTGTTCACATTTCGTTTAGGAAAAAGTGTGCTGCCCTACAGTGCTTCCAATCTGACAAGTGTAAAATATGATTATGCAAATTATTCCATAGAGGGAAGGAGTTTTCAAGAATGAACAATGTCGCGTCCGTCTTAAACAAACAAATTGCCAACTGGACTGTCTTGTATGTAAAGCTTCACAACTATCATTGGTATGTCCAGGGGTCCCAGTTTTTCACCCTGCATGCCAAGTTTGAAGAATTCTACAACGAAGCGGCTTTGCATATTGACGAGTTGGCAGAGCGGTTGCTGGCCGTCGGAGGAAAGCCGGTCGCAACCATGCGGGAAGCGCTGGAAACCTCCAGTGTAAAGGAAGCCAGCGGAAACGAATCCGCCGAGCAGATGGTGTCAACCCTGATTGGGGATTATTCCACTCTCATTTCGGAATTAAAACAAGGTATGGAAATTGCCCAGCAGGCCAATGACGAAACGACCTCCGACTTGCTGTTGGCCATTCACACCCAATTGGAGAAACACGTCTGGATGTTAAAGGCATTCGCGTCAAAGAGCTAGGAGGCAGCACCATGACGGAGCACCACACTCCCAATCCAAGCCTCAGCCAACATTCTGCTGCCTCTGGGAAATTGGCTGCCACCCCTGAGCAATTGTCCGCCACTACTAAGGAAACTGCCATACCCGGACAGTTAATCGAGGAAGCCCTGGGATTCCTGAAAGATGACACGCCGGATGTATACAACGCCGTGATGCGCCCTTTTGGCCACATGACTAAAACCGGATCTGCAAATGATGACACGCCGGATGTATACAACGCCGTGATGCGCCTGCAGGCCGCCAATCAATTGATGAAGCGCGATCCGCACAAAGAAAACCCCGACTCGGTAGAGAGCTGGGGCTGGGTGAACGAGGATCTTCATTGATGGGTCAAGCCTTGATGGATAAGCCTCGGTAGGAGAGCCCCCTTTTTGGGGGCTTGTTTATCTTATTCTCCTTCAATTCTCCGTTTGGTGTCGACCTCTTTCACCTCGAGCCGCTTTAGTAAAGTCTGTCGCCAATTTTCGGAGAGCTCCTGAACTTCAAGGAGCCGCTTGACCTCTTCCATATTGTTCTTATCGTGGTGCATCATCCGGTTGGCAAACTGGACCGAAACTTTCTTAGGATGACGTTCAAGCAGCAGCATCGGTTTCTCTTTCGTTACCCATCCTTCTTTCAGAACCCTAAAATAATACCCCGTGAAACCGGTGTTCTGGACCCGAACCGGAAGATCAGGCACATCAAATTTTTTTGCGAGTTTATGACAGGGTTGTCGGGGCTGGCTGACTTGTACAATGGCTTCCCCCAATTCAAAAATGTCTCCTATACAGACATCTTTCTCCGGTAACCCTTGAAGGGTCAGATTTTCACCAAACGCTCCCGGCCCGAGGGTTCTGTTCAGCTCTTTTTCCCAATAAGGATAGTGTTCAAAAGGATACACACAAACCGCTTTATCCGGTCCGCCATGATGAGCCAGATCCGCCTGACCGTCCCCGTCAAAATTTAACCTCGACAAATACAAAGGCTGGCTGGTGGACTTTTTGTAGATTCCCGTTGACAATTCTCTGCCGTGATACAGAATCGTTGCGGGTTTTCCAACGCTAATGGAGACAATATTCACAGACATAGATAGAAGCCCCTTCCCAAGTGACCTTTCGGACTTTGGCAAAACACATCCTTTCGTTTATGATGCCATAAACTGATCCTGCTGGAAATCGCAACAAAAAAGGCCAGGTGCTTTTTTATCACTTCAATTCCTGTAATGGAACCGAGACAGTCCTTTCCTCCGAATCCCGATAGAAAGTCACTTTCACCGTATCGCCTGGCTGCTTGCTGAACAGATACTTTCGCATGTCCAAAAAGGTGTTGATTTTGACATTGTCGATTTGTACAATCACATCTCCGCTTTCGATTCCCGCTTTTTGGGCCGGGCCGGATGCGGCTTCCACTATCACACCGTAATCCACCGGCAATTCCTTCCGGTAATTAGCCGGAATGTTCTTCACTTCCCAGCTGACAGAGACACCTAATGCCGGCCTGATCACTTTCCCGTTTGTTATCAACTGTTCGATGATGGGTTTTGCTTCGTCGATCGGAATGGCAAATCCTAATCCCTCAACTCCGGATGAAGCAATTTTTGCTGAGTTAATTCCAATCAACTGCCCTTTTACATTCACAAGGGCGCCTCCAGAGTTCCCCGGGTTGATTGCCGCATCCGTCTGAAGCACCGTCTGTTCATAAACGATATTCCCCGCTCGATCTTGGGTGGGCAATTTACGATTCTTTGCAGATATGACTCCAACAGTTACCGTTTGTTCAAATTCTCCCAATGGATTGCCGATCGCAATGGCAGGCTCACCAATTTGCAGTGATTCGGATATTCCGATTTCTATAGGTTCAATGCCATCGACTTTATCAGTTGGGATTTCAAGTACAGCCAGATCGGTCAGAGCGTCGGTTCCCAATATTTTGGCGTTGACTGTTTGTCCATTGACAAGAACCCGGACCTGGGATGCGCCTTCCACCACATGGTTATTCGTTACAATGTGTCCTTTCCTGTCAATTACAACGCCAGACCCTTTGCCCGCTTCATGTGCCTGATTCCCATAGAACCGTCCCCCATCGTTTTGTAGATTGACAACCGTGACAACTGCGGGCTTTGCTTTGTTGACAGCTTGAATAATCTCGGAATTAACGTTCAATGCAACTGATTGAACAGCAGCAGGATTTTCCTCGGCTAAAGCAGTGTTGGTTTGTGAAAGTTTGATCTGCTTTGTTCCTGTAAGAAAAGGCAGCATTAACGCAGTTGTCGTACCTGATCCCAGTAAACTTGCAGACACCACTAAAGTTATCCAGGTCTTTGCAGAAAGACGTTTATGATTTTTAGCAGAATCATCATAGAATCCCATGTTCAATACCTCCTATAACGTGTATTTCTTACTCGAAAACTACTATAATCAATAAATGTGTCAGCCAAATGTCCAAATTTAGATACAAAACAGGAGATAACGGCACTGGATGCCGTTATCTCCTGACCTGAAGTTGTTTAACGGCACCGGATGCCGCTATCTCCTGACCTGAAGTTGTTTAACGGCACTGGATGCCGCTATCTCCTGACCTGAAGTTGTTTAACGGCACCGGATGCCGTTATCTTCTGACCTGAAGTTGATTAACGGCACTGGATGCCGTTAGTCCTAGTCAACAAAATTCTGGATCTTCTCCTGTAATTTCAAATCCTTTCTGCCCTCCGTCAAATATCGCGGAGAAGCTTGGATATCAGTACAATCAAGCAACCGTACAAGGTTCCAGCTGAAAGGTGGCAGCCACCGCTTCGTGGGTGACCTTGCCTCCCATCACATTGACGCCCTTGCGCAGGTCGGGATATTCGGCAATGGCTTGCTGCACGCCCTTGTTTGCCAGTTTTACTACATAAGGAAGTGTCACGTTGGTCAAAGCCAGGGTGGAGGTGTGAGGAACGGCTCCGGGTATATTGGCCACACAGTAGTGAACAACCCCGTGTTTGAGATAGGTCGGGTTGTCGTGGGTAGTCACCCGGTCAACCGTTTCGATGCATCCTCCTTGATCCACCGCTACATCCACGATCACGGAACCCGGCTTCATGCGGCTGACCATCTCTTCCGTCACAAGGCGGGGAGCCTTGGCCCCCGGCAGCAGCACAGCCCCAATCAGCAAGTCCGCTTCCGATACTGCCTTCGCAATATTGTAAGCGTTGGACATGATCACCTGCACCCGGCCCTGGAATTGTTCGTCCAACTCCCGCAGCCGTTTCGGATTGTTTTCCAGAATTGTCACTTTGGCCCGCATCCCCAACGCGATTTGAGCCGCGTTGGCACCTACGATTCCTCCGCCGATGATGACCACGTTCCCCGGTTCCACACCGGGAACCCCGCCAAGCAGCAGTCCCCTGCCGCCCTGCGCCTTCTCCAGAAAATGGGCCCCGATCTGGATCGACATCCTGCCTGCCACTTCACTCATGGGTGCCAAGAGAGGGAGGGATCCGTCTTCCAGTTGGATCGTTTCATAGGCGATGGCGGTGACCTCCTTCTCCATCAGTTCATGGATCAAAAGGCCTGCGGCCGCCAGGTGCAAATAGGCGAACAGGATAAGGCCGGGCCGGAAATACTTGTACTCTTCGGCGATTGGTTCTTTCACCTTGACAATCATTTCGGCCGATTCCCATAATTTCTGCGCATCGGACACAATCCTCGCACCGGCCGCCCGGTACCTGTCGTCCGGGAATCCGCTTCCGGCTCCGGCATTGGTTTCTACCAGCACGGTATGTCCGGCACCGGCAAGCGTCTGTACTCCTGCCGGTGTCATGGCCACCCGGTTCTCATTGTTCTTGATCTCTTTCGGAACGCCAATGATCATTCCGCTTCTCTTCCTTTCCCCGAATTACTTTAAATGGGAAGCCTCAAAGAGTGTCAAACGATTCTTTGACAACACGAACAAGAAAATCAAGGTCTTCATCCGTCGTCGAGAAGGGCGGTGCCAATGTCAGGATATTGTGAAAGCCGGGCACAGTATCACCATTTTTCCCGATGATCATCCTCCGCTTCTTGCATTCTCCGATCACCTGAGCGACTTTGTCCGGTGCCGCCGGTTCCTTGGTCTCCCGGTTTTCTACCATTTCAATGCCGCAGATGAGTCCAAAACTTCGAATGTCGCCCACGTTGGGATGGTCTTCAATGACGGAAAGCTTTGCCCTGAGTGCATGGCCCAATTCTTCCGCCCTTTGAATCAGCCCTTCTTCCTCTATCAGTTCCATGTTCTTGAGGGCCAGGGCACACGCTGCGGGATTTCCTCCGAATGTATTGATATGACGAAAGTGTTGGTTGATTCCGGCTTCATTGAAGCAATCGGCGATCCCGGCACGGACAGCTGTGGCCGACAGCGGAAGATAGCCACTGGTAATTCCTTTGGCCATCGTTACAATATCCGGTTTGACTCCAAAATTCTGATGGCCGAATTTCTGTCCCGATCTCCCTACCCCGCAGATCACTTCGTCAATGATCAGCAAGACCCCATGTTTATCGCAGATTTCACGGACTTTGGGCAAGTATTCGGGCGGGGGTACGATTACGCCGCCACCGGTGATGGTCGGCTCCATGATGACGGCCGCCACCGTCTCGGCACATTCCCAATTGATCACCTGATCGTATACCTCGGCGCACTCCAGGTTGCAGCTGCCATAAGTCTTGCCAAAAGGACAGCGATAACAGTAGGGCGGGGGAACATGCAGGAATCCGGGAGCCAGAGGTTCGTATTTGTGTTTGCGCACTCCCTGGCCTGTCGCTGCCAGTGCGCCCATGCTGTTCCCGTGGTACGCACGATACCGGGAAACGATTTTGTAGCGGCTTGGCTGCCCTTTCTGCTGGTGATACTGACGGGCGATCTTGAAGGCCACTTCATTGGCTTCCGATCCGCTGTTGGAGAAGAATACCCGGTATTCATCTCCCAGCCATTCGCTGATCTTTTCCGCCAGTTTAATGCCCGGCACATGGCTTTGGGTCAACGGGAAGTAAGCAAGGGTTTTTAACTGTTCATAAGCGGCTTCCGCCAACTCTTGCCGCCCATACCCGATATTGACGCACCACAGCCCCGACATCCCGTCCAGATACACGTTGCCTTCAACATCGGTAACCCACGCCCCCTTTGACTCCGCGGCAATCATGGGATTGGGGTTATAAGGGGACATGTGGTGCCACATATAGGTTCGATCTTTCTCCAACAGCGATTCTTTATTTTCCGTATGCGCCGTTGTGGACGCCTCTTTCATCGCCATGACCATTCCTCCCTTACTTCACGAATGTTTTTTGGGAGCCGATGTTCATTTCCCCATCGTCAAACCAGCGGGAGGTCACCGTCTTCTTCTTGGTAAAGAACTCCACACCGTCCTTGCCGTTGGCGTGCAGATCCCCATAGAAGGACTGCTTCCATCCGGAGAAAGCAAAGAATCCCATGGGTGCCGGCACGCCGACATTGACTCCGACCATACCCGCTTCCACTCGCTGGACGAATTCCCGGCCCAATCGGCCGCTTCCGGTATAAATACAGGCGCCGTTACCATACCTGGACTTGCTGATGGCTTCCAGGCCCTCTTCAAAACCGGCTACCCGCACCACGCTCAGGACAGGAGCGAAGATTTCATCGCGCACGATGACCATTTCCGGGGTCGCCTGATCAAAGATGGTGGGTCCAAGGAAGTATCCTTGCCGATGCTGCAGTGCATCCTTGCGTCCGTCTCTCACCAGGCTGGCTCCGGCATCAACGCCCCGTTCAATGTAGTCATGAACCTTTTCAAGGTGGGCAGGCCGGATGACAGGTCCCAGATCCACCCCGGCTTCCAAGCCGTTGCCCATCTTCAGTGCATCCGATTCTTCTATCAGGTACTGGATCAACTCATCTGCAATCGAGTCTACCGCCACCACAACGCTTGCCGCCATGCACCTTTCCCCGGCACAGCCGAAAGCGGAACTGACAATGGTTTTGGCAGCCCGTCGCAAGTCGGTATCCGGCATCACCAGGTGATGGTTCTTGGCGCCTGCCAACGCCTGCACCCGCTTGCCATTGGCAGCGGCAGTCCTGTAGATATACTCGGCCACCGGCTGGGAACCGACGAAGGAAACCGCTTTCACATCCGGGTGCTCCAACAGGCCGTTCACCACATCGTGGGCACCGTTTACCACATTGAAGACTCCATCCGGCAGCCCCGCTTCTTTCAGCAGTTCGGCCGCCCGAATCGAGGATAGAGGAGTCCGTTCGGAAGGCTTCAGAACAAAGGTATTGCCCGCAGTGATGGCGATGGGGTACATCCACATGGGGACCATCAGCGGAAAGTTGAAGGGCGTGATTCCCGCCACCACTCCCAATGGGAAACGGCGAACTTCCGAATCTATGTCTCTGGCAATGTTCGGCAAGGATTCTCCCATCAAGAGAGTGGGCATTCCGGCAGCAAACTCTGCCATCTCTATGGCACGCAGCAGTTCCGCCTGAGCTTCGGCCAGATTTTTCCCGTTTTCCAATGTGATCATCCGGGCCAATTCATCCTGGTGTTGAAACAGAAGCTGCTGAAACCGGAACATGATCCGGGCCCGATCCACAACCGGAGTCTGGCTCCATGCCGGGAATGCGGCTTTGGCCGCTTGCACCGCCGCGTCCACATCTTCCTTCGAAGAAAGCGGCACCTTCGCAAGCAGTTCGCCGGTTGCCGGGTTGGGAATGTCTTCGTAACGTTCTGTCTTCGCTTCCATCCAGGTTCCGCCTATATAGTTTTTCATTCGGTCACCGATCAGTGTCGGGATCATGGGAGTACCCCCTTTTCCGCAATCAATTTGTTTGGTAAGTTCATTTTACAGAAGATTGAAACACTGCTCACGAGACGACCTGTCACCTTTTTGCACCGAACCTTGTTACACATTGTCAAACGGGAAGGTGGATGTGCGTGAATAAGGAATTGAAACTGACAGTTGCCGATGTCCTGAAGCGTCCGCTGTTTCAGGATGCAGAGGTGATAGCGGGAAGCCGGGGTCTGTCAAGACCCATCCGCTGGGTCCACATTCTGGAAGCGGCAGAAAGCGGTTCTTTTCTGAACGGAGGGGAATTGATCCTTTCCACCGGTGTGGGCGTCGGGGAAAGCCGGGAGAAACGGATCGAATACCTGAATGAGCTGATCCGGCGGAAAGCTGTGGGGTTGTGTATCGAATTGGGGTCGTATATTCCGGAGATTCCGCCCGACATGCGTGAAATTGCGGACCATTACGAGTTCCCGTTACTTGTATTTCGCCGCCCCGTACGCTTCGTTGACATCACCCTGGATCTCCATGAAAACATCGTAAACCGGCATATCAAAGCGCTGCGCGAACTGGAAAACTACTCACGGGATCTGCAGCGGCTCACCCTGCAGTCGAACGGTCTGCCGCGGATTCTTGCCCACTTCCAGAGCGTCACTCAAACCCAGACTTTTTTCTTTCCCATTGATGGCTCCCCGGTGTTTGCTCCCTCGATGAACCAGACAATTGAGACTGAGCTGACCCATATCTTGCAGAAAACGCTGCTGCAAGACCCGGCGCCGCCAAACGCTTCCCTGCTGCCCATATCGGAGCGAAAACAAATCCTGTACCAACCGATAGCAGCCATGGGACATGTGCTGGCATACCTCGGGATTATCCTGTTCGAGAGGGAACCGGATGAATTTCTCCATTTGACGCTCGACTACACCTCCACTGCGGTCGCACAGCTCCTGCTGCGCAGAATGTTTGCGCAGGAACGGGCACTGGACAATCAGACCCAGTTGTTGGACGACATCCTGCAAGGGCGTGTGCACCGGGAGGAAGACATCCGCGTCTCACTCGGCATCAAGCCCGGCTCGACGCGGCCGCCGCAATTTGTGTGTTTCATTATGGAAGCAATCTCCGGCCCGATTCGACCTGATGCAGAAACAGACTCGCCATTCCACGATCTGCTTGTGGTGTTTCGGTCCATCCTGTCCCGGCACAAATTCCGCCCGCTCCTCCGGGGCAAGGGAAACCGTCTTTACGGTTTGTTGCTTGACACCGATCAAATGTCGGACAGGCGCTTGCAATGCGAGAAATCCCTGCGTGAGATTGAGCAAACCTGCAAACAGGCACTCGATTCCAACATCAAGATCCGGTTTGGCATCAGCCGGGCATCTTCGAGATATGCGGACGCACGGCTGCATTTTCAGGAGGCGGAACAGGTCTTGGCTTTCCCGTCTGCAGGCAGTCCCTTTTTCGAAGATCTGGGAATCTACCGGCTGCTGCTGCAAATCAAAGACGGGTATGCCCTGAACTCGTTTATCGACGATTATCTGGGGCCGCTCCTGCAGTATGATGCAGACCATGGCAGCCAACTGGTTCTGACCCTGCGGGTGTTCCTGGATCAGGGCTGTTCGAAGCAAGATACGGCAGACCGCCTGTACATCCGCAGGCAAACCCTCTACCACCGTCTGGACAAAATCAGCGAACTGCTGGGCGACACCTTCACATCGGCAGAACACCGGGTAAGCCTCGAACTGGCGCTCCGGGCCTATGAAATGCTGCAAGAGCCGTCAAAATAGGCGAGCCCCTCAATCGGACTCGCCTTGTTTGATGCCTTTAAGACGCCATGGAGGCCTGCGCTTCGGTTGAGGTGATTCGGTTATAGTGGGAAGCGTCAATCAGGCTGGCGTCACTTCGCATCAGCCAGGTGTAAGCGAACAGCGAAATCAGAAGGCCAATGGTCCAGGCGTTGTCCCAGACGAATGTCAGACCTGCCGCTTTGCAGCCAATGGGGATGGCAATCCCGATCAGCAGGGCCCATACGGCCGCTTTGTTAATTCCGCCGCTGTAACTGTAGCGGCCGTTTGGCCTATACAATTCAACCAGATCGATTCTCTGTTTTCGTACCATCCAGTAGTCGGCAATGGCAATCCCGTCAATCGGACCCAGCAAGGCCCCATAGCTCCCCAACCAGAGGAAAATGTAATTTCCGAAGTTTTCAAGCAGGTACCAGGGCTGCATCAAAAGTGCCGCAAGACCGGTGATAATGGCTCCCATGCCAAAGGTCAGTTTGCGCGGCCAGAGGTTTTCGATGGCCCGGGCGGGAGCGACCACATTGGCTGCCACATTCGTTGTGACAGTGGCCAGGATGATGCCAAGGGTTCCCAGGAAAATCACGAAGGGTGAAAATTTGGCCAAGATAGCGGCCGGGTCCCAGATGGCTTCCCCATACAAAACCACCGTAGCGGAGGCCACAGCCACACCGATGAAGGAGAAGAATCCCATGGTGGTGGGAAGCGATGTGGTCTGCCCGATGATTTGCGCCCGCTGGCTCTTGGCGTAGCGGCAGAAGTCAGGAATATTCAGAGCCAGGGTCGACCAGAAAGCGATAGCGCCGGTTAATGCCGGGAAGAAGACTTTCAGGAAATCGCCTGCCGACGTGAATTTGGAAGGCGCCGAAAGCATCGGCCCCCATCCGCCTGCCGAGCTCAATGCCCAGGCCAGCAAAGCCAGCGCCATAACCAGCAAAGTGGGGGCCGCCCAGAACTCCATCTTTTTGATCGCTTCCGGTCCCCGATAAGAGATCCACACGTTCAAAGCCCAGAAACCGATAAATGCGATCGCAAGGTGCCCGGGCACATTTTCCCAACCGGTCATGGCCACCAGCAGCGTGTCAACCGCTGCGCCGCCAAACCAGCAGTTGATGCCAAACCATCCGGCGGCCACAATGGCCCTTGCCATGGAGGGGATATGAGCCCCCTTTGAACCAAACCAGAGGCGAGCATAGACCGGATAGGGAATTCCATACTTGGTCCCGGCATGGGCATTTAATAGAATGGGGATAAGTACAATCAGGTTGCCGAGAACAATGGTTCCGATAGCCTGCCACCAATTCATGCCAAGGGAGATCAAGCCTGCAGCCAGGGAATAGGTGGGAAGACAGATGGCCATCCCGATCCACAAGCTGGCAAAATTATAGCCGGTCCAGTTATGCTCCTCTTTCGTTGTCGGACGCAGTCCCTCGTTATACAAGGGACTGTCCTTGATCTGATTCACCCCTTCCTGTGTTAAAGTGACAATCCCATTCTCTTCAAGCTGGGTCTTCATCCAAAGTTCCCCCTCCTTGGGCAGAGACTTTATTTATTGGAAAGGGAACGGGTGGAGTTCCGTTCCCTTTGCCTGCAAGAGTGTCAACGGGTTTCGCCGTCAGGGCAGAAGTTCCACCATGTCCCCATAAGTCTCCGGACGGCGGTCCCGGTAGAACTGCCACAAGTCACGCACTTCGTGAATCAGGTTTTTGTCCATCTCCGCAATCACCACTTCGTCTTTGTCCCGGCTTCCCATGGCGACAAACCGTCCGCGTGGGTCCACCAGATAAGACTGCCCGTAGAATTCGCCCATATTCCAAGGCTCTTCGACGCCCACCCTGTTAATGGCCGCCACATAATACCCGTTGGCCACCGCGTGGGCCGGCTGCTCCAGTTTCCAGAGATACTCGGACAAACCGGCAACAGTTGCCGAGGGGTTAAACACGATTTCCGCGCCGTTCAATCCCAGCAGGCGAGCTCCTTCCGGGAAGTGCCGGTCGTAGCAGATGTACACGCCAACCTTGGCAAATGCGGTGTCAAACACCGGATACCCCAGGTTGCCCGGTTTGAAGTAGAATTTCTCCCAGAAACCGCATCCTTCGTTGCCAACCCCTACATGGGGAATGTGCTGCTTTCTGTATTTGCCAAGGTACGTGCCATCCGCATCAATCACGGCAGCGGTGTTGTAGTAGGTGCCGATCCCAACTCGCTCATAGACGGGGACAATCATAACGGTTCCCAGTTCTTTGGCCACTTCCTGAAACAGTTGGATGGTCGGGCCGTTCGGCACCTCTTCCGCCGATTCGTACCACTTGGTGCTCTGTTCCGCGCAGAAGTAGGGGCCGTAGAAGATTTCCTGCAGGCAGATGATCTGCGCCCCTTTGGATGCCGCTTCCCGGACGAGGAGGAGATGTTTCTCAATTGCCTTTTCTTTATGAACCGCCACCGATTCGTCGCCGTGGACATCGTTGGATGCCTGAATCAGGCCGATTGTTACTTTGCTGGACATGGTTCTGCCTCCTTGCTTGATCTTGTTTGGCTTTGGGCCGTTTTATCAGGTCGCTGGACTGTTTGCTTTTATTTGTTTTTATGGCCGGGCAAATCGTGAACGTTTGATAAACTGGCCGAGACCGGGTTGGCCCACGAACTGTTTGTCCCGAATAACGTAGGCTCCCCGCTGCAGGACCGTTACGACTTCTCCATGGACCTGCATGCCTTCAAACGGGTTATAATCCACGTTCATGTGGTGGGTGGCAACGGACAGGGTTCTTGTGGCGCCGGGATCAAAGATCACAATGTCCGCATCCGATCCGACGGCAATTGTGCCCTTGCGGGGATACATGCCAAACAGTTTGGCGGCTTTGGTCGAGATCACGTCCACAAACTGGTTGAGACTGATCCGTCCGGCATGGACCCCCTCCGAATACACCACGGCAAAACGGTCTTCAATCAGCGGTCCGCCGTTGGGGATTTTCGTGAAGTCGCCCCTGCCCAGTTCTTTCTGGCCCTTGAAGTTGAAAGAACATTGGTCGGAACCTACCGTTTGCAGGATTCCGCTGCGCAGCGCGTTCCAAAGAACTTCTTGATTCCATTTCTCACGCAGGGGAGGTGACCAGACATATTTGGCCCCTTCAAAATCGGGCTTTTCCAGATATGAGACATCCAGTGTCAGATACTGGGGGCAGGTTTCCCCGTAGACCTGCCAGCCTTTTTCCCGTGCTTCCGCAATTCGTTTCACCGCATCGGCGCAGGATACGTGCACCACATACAGTTGGGAATCGGCCAGTGCCGTGAGGGCTGCCGCACGTCCGGTCGCCTCGCCTTCCGCTTCCGGCGGACGGGTCAGCGCATGATTGATGGGATCGGTGTTCCCATCGGCCAGCGCTTTCCTGGTCAAGTAGTCAATGACATCCCCGTTTTCGGCGTGAACCTGAACAAGAGCCCCCAATTGCCGGGCCCGGACCAATGTCTTGAACAGGGTCTCGTCGTCCGCCTGAAGCACATTTTTATAAGCCATAAAGACTTTCAGGGAAACGATCCCTTCTTCTGTCACCACATATTCCAGTTCCTCCAGGACCTGATCGTTGGCCTCGGCGATCATCAGGTGGAACCCGTAATCAATAACCGCTTTCCCCCTTGCTTTCTCATGCCAAATAGAGATGGCATCCCGCAGCGATTGGCCCTTGTTGGTCAGACAGAAGTCGATAATCGACGTGGTTCCCCCAAAAGCGGCCGCCCGTGTCCCTGATTCAAAATCGTCCGCCGTGATGGTTCCGCCAAAGGGCATATCCAGGTGGGTATGCGGATCCACTCCACCCGGGAACAGATAACAGCCCCCTGCGTCAATCACTTCTGCCTGGTCAGCTTCCAGATTGTTGCCAATGGCGACAACCTTCTCTCCCTCTATCAGCACTTCCGCCTGATAGGTGTCGGAGGCGGTAACGACCGTTCCTCCGCGTATGAGCTTGCGCATTCTGTCAACCTCCTTTATTTCACCAGTCCCAATGCCGCCTGCCGCTGGTTCCATGTCAGGGGCGGTTGGCCTGTCGGCACTTCCACCATCTCGACCGTGCCTTCCACGGGGCACACAATCATGCAGAGATTGCAGCCCACGCAGTCCTCTTCACGAACCACGAGCCGTTCCTTGCCTGTTGCTTCGTCCCGGATGATATCGATGCACTGGTGGGAAGCGTCCTCACATGCAATGTGGCATTTGTTGCAGTTGATGCAGGTTTCTTCATGGATGCGGGCCACGATCTTGTAATTCAGATTCAGATGGCCCCAATCGGAGTAGGAGGAGACCGATTTTCCGACGATGTCCGTCACCGACGCGATTCCTTTTTGGTCCAGATAATTGTTGAGCCCGTCAATCATGTCCTCTACAATTCGGAACCCGTGGTGCATGACTGCAGTGCAGACCTGAACGCCGGTTGCCCCCATCAGCAGAAACTCCACCGCATCCCGCCAGTTGGAGATTCCGCCGATGCCTGAGATGGGAATGCCAACCTGAGGGTCTCTGGCGCACTCTGCCACCATGTTGAGGGCAATCGGTTTGACTGCCGGGCCGCAATACCCGCCGTGGGCTCCTTTTCCGTCCACGTGCGGAACCGGAAGCCAGGTGTCAAGATCCACGCCCATCAAGCTGTTGATTGTATTGATCATGCTGACGGCATCCGCCCCGCCCTCACTGGCGGCTCTGGCAGTAAAGCGGATATCGGTAATGTTGGGTGTCAGCTTGACTATGACGGGTGTTTGAGCCACTTCCTTGACCCATTCCACCTGTTGCCGGACCAGATCAGGGTGTTGCCCCACTGCCGATCCCATGCCCCTTTCTGCCATCCCGTGGGGGCAGCCGAAATTGAGTTCCAAACCGTCTACCCCGATTGCTTCCACCTGTTTCACGATCTCATGCCAGGCTTCCCGTTTGTGTTCCACCATCAGGGAAGCGATTAACGCATGGTGGGGAAACCGTCTCTTCACTTCCGCCATTTCCTTCAAGTTCTCTTCCAGGGGGCGGTCGGTGATCAGTTCAATGTTGTTAAGCCCGAGTACCCGCTGCCCTCCGTAATGAAGTGCCGCAAACCTTGACGTCACGTTGATGATCGGCTCGCCAAGGGTTTTCCACACCGCGCCTCCCCATCCGGCTTCAAAGGCGCGCATCACTTGATAACCCGAGTTGGTCGGGGGGGCTGATGCAAGCCAAAAGGGATTGGGGGATTGAATGCCCGCCAGATTAATCCGCAAATCTGCCATGTTTCCGCCTCCTTGCCTTCCTTCCCCTGTCAGGGGGGAGTCTATCTGTCTGTTTGTTTCGCTCTGGTACCTATGCTGTTTGGGACTCCGTTTCGAAGCTCCGGTGAATTGCGTATGCCGCTTTCTTCCCCTGTTCGGCGGCATCCACCACCATGGCGTCCGTTTTCCCCCCGCCAAAGATGATGTCCCCTGCCGCATACACCTTGGGATGTGTGGTTCTGAATGAATTCTCTTCCAGAACGGGCACCCCGTTGCGGTGTTCAAGACCAAAGGCTTCGAGCAGCGGGATCTGCCGTTTCTGTCCGATCGCCTTGACTACATAATCCACTTCAACGGTGAACTCACTGCCTTCAATGGGGACCGGTTTTCTCCTCCCTTTTTCATCCGGTTCGCCAAGTGTCATGCGGATCAGTTCAAGACCGGCCACTTTCCCGTCTCGTCCCAGAATCCGTTTGGGGGCTGTCAGCCAGCGGAATTCCACTCCGTCCTGTTTGGCAAATTCAAATTCAAAGTCATAGGCGGTCATTTCTTTGCTCGTGCGGCGGTAGAAGATCTGAACCTGGGCGGCTCCCAGACGGACCGAGCAGGTGGCGGCGTCAATTGCTGTGTTTCCCGCCCCTATCACGGCTACTTTTTTGCCGATAAATTCGGTAGTCAACGGCTTGGTCTTGGTGTCTTCAACCAATGTGATTGCGTCATAAACTCCCTCCAAATCTTCCCCTTCAACGGCCAGATCCGGCACCGCCCCCATGCCGGCGGAAAGCAAGACGACATCGTACTCTGCAAGCAGTTCCTGCGGACTGATATCGACACCTACCCGGACGCCATATTTAAATTTCACGCCAAGCGACTCCACCTGCCGGACTTCCCACAGGGCAATGTCCTGCGGAAGCCGGAAGGATACGATTCCGTAGGTGTTCAGCCCCCCGGCCTTTTCTTTCGCTTCGTAGACGGTCACGTCATACCCCAATCTGCCCAGTTCCCTTGCGGCAGACAACCCCGCAGGTCCGCCCCCGGCAATCGCCGCTTTGCGGCCGTTCCGTTCACCGGGCTTGAAGAACACGGCATTGTTGCGAATCGCCCAATCGGTGGCATGACGCTGCAGCAGACCGATCAGGATCGGTTTGGAAGCGTCGTTTAACACACAAGCCCCTTCGCACAACTGAGAAGTGGGACACACACGGGCGCAGCTGGCCCCTACCGGGTTGGTTTCCATAATGATCCTGGCCGAGCCGTACAGGTTGCCCGTAGCAATCTTCTTGATAAAAGAAGGAATGTCAATCCCGGTGGGACATGCTTTAATACACGGTGCATCATAGCAGTACAGGCAGCGATTGGCTTCGTCAATGGCTTCTTTTGGCTTGAGCGGCGGCACCACTTCATCAAAGTTGGAAAACAGTTCCGCAGCGGAAACAAACGCTTCCCCAACAGCCATATAGGTTACCCCCTTTTTATGAAGTTGAATGGCAGGAACAAATGATAGAATGAACAGACTACTGGCAAAACGAGGCCATGAATGAGAGGATGGTGGCAGGATGTCCGAAGAGCACTGGATGCTTTATCTTATCTGAATATTTTTTAAAAAATACCTTGACGCCATGTCACTTCTTTGCCGAAATGCGTTTTACGTTTTGTCAAATAATATTGACAAGCTGCATCCCGTTTGAAACTGCATTGAGGCGGGCATTGGGCTATAATTAAACTTGACTAGAAAGATTGGAGGGCTCCCCATGTATGTTGTGTTTAACGTTTTGACCGTTCCGGCGGGCGGGAAGGAGAAAATGAACGAGATCTTCTCCAAAAGTGCCGACCATATGAAAACCGTGCCCGGCTGCCTGGAGTTTATGTACCTGAATTCCCCCGATGAAGACAAGCAAATTGTGTACACCAAATGGGACAGCAAAGAATCATTTGTCGCATGGACCCAAAGTGAGGCTTTCAAAAAGGCCCATGAAGAGCGACGGGAGAGAGGAATTACCGCACTCGGCTCCAAGATTGAGGTTTATGAAGTGGTTCACAGCAGTTGATTTAACGTACAATTGAAAGACCAAAGGAGCTCCCTACATCGCGCAGGTAGCTCCTTTCTCTTTGGGAACGTTAAGCTTCTACCACCAGCTTTCTAAAGAAAATAAAGCATCAATACCGCCCCTGTTACCATAAAGAATATTCTACACTGGAGGTACAGCCTCCTTTGCCTATCCTTTCTCCAAAAATAGCACTGTTTTTCAGTCTTATTTTTGTCAATTGACCGCCACCCCCAATAATAAGACTATATTTCAGCCCTATATCCTTTTTTTTGCATACACACCTCAATAATCCCGGAATAAGGCTGAAAATCAGTCCTATTATTGGGGTCAAAGCAAAAAATCAAAAATAAGACTGATAATCAGGCCAATTTTTGCTGGGCTCCAACAAGTGTTTTAACTTGTTGCTTGACGTCAGGCTTACCTTGTTTTTTGATCCTGGAAACCAAATCATATCTGCACGCGGCAAGCGCAAAGCAGAATTAAGAGCACTCTAGAGGCGAGGAAAGGGTGTTGAGCGGGGGATTCTTCCAGAGTTCTGTCTCTCGTCTTATGGTATTCTCAAGACAGATTCCAGATCCGAAAGGCTGAGTAGACATTAGTTGCCTGTCACAAAATCCAGATTGGCGGTTTCTATATATACGAAAAACGCAAGATACCCAATTCCGAAAGGAGGGTGGAGATGGAATTGCTCGCCTCGAGGATGGATCCCAGGGACGAATCAAAAGAAGACACTGCGGAGTTTTCGGTTTTGTTCAAGGCCCATTACTCTCAGGTAGTGAGACAGATTCTGTCCATCGTCCGGGAACAGGCCATTGCCGAAGAATTGGCGCAGGAAGTGTTTATCAAACTGTACTCGGTTGACCGCAGCGAAATTGAGAATCTGAGAGCCTGGTTGGCCAAGGTATCCATCCATGTGGCATTCAACTATCTTCGCTCCGAAAAACGAAGAGCGGCCCGCGATGATAGAGCCACTCAACGGGAAGGTTGTACATCTCCCTCAACGGAAGAGAGTTGGCTTCGAAGGGAAGAAATTGCGGCTGTTCGTGAGACCTTGGTCGATTTGGACGAACGGGATCGGTTGCTTCTGTTAATGAAGTACTCAGGCTACGACTACAAGGAACTGGCACAAGCTGCGGGAATCGAGAAAGGATCCGTAGGCACACTCCTGGCCCGGGCCAAGAAGAAATTCCGCGAACTCTATCAACACAGAAGGGGGAGTGAAACATGAAGTGCCAAGACCCCGGTTACATTCAGGCCTACATCGATGGGGAACTAAGCCGTGACGAGCGGAAACAATTTTCCCTTCATTTGCAGGATTGCCTTTCTTGCCGAATTCTTCTCGCTGAAGGCATTCGTCTTGAGAACTGGAGCGAGGAAGCTTTGAGTGGGAGTTTTCCAATCCAAGGAGATCACCCCAACATAGACGTGGAAGCTGCCTGGGCGAAGTTCCAACATCGAACCGGCAATCTGCAACCGGCAACAACCAACCAGCAATCTCAAAGGAGATGGCCGTTTATGAAGAATATCAATAAAAAATGGCTCACTGCCGCTGCGGCAGCCACATTTGTACTGGGATCCCTGTCCTTTTCCCAAGTGCGGGCCATGGCGGAAGATTTCTTGTCTGTCTTCCGGGTAGATAAGGTAGAGTTTGTAAAACTGACTGATTCCGACATGCGGGAAATCCATAATTGGCTAGGCAGTTTGGGGGAACCGGGCGTAAAAGAACTGAAAGGCATCGGCAAGATGTGGGTGGATGACCAGGGAGCCTCTCGGCATGCCCGAACTTTTGACAGCATGGCCGACGCAAAATCGGCCGGCTATTCCATTGCCCAGGCCCCCAAAGAGTTTGTGGCCAAGAGGATAACCGTATATCCCAGTTGGACTCTTCACGCCCAAATGGATACACAGAAGGCCAACCAATTGTTCAAGCAGCTCAATGTGGACGCGAAGTTTGACAACAGCCTGGACGGGAAAGAGTTCTCCCTGACGTTCCCGGAAAATATTCGGACAGAGTATGTCATCGGAAACCCGGCACCTGGCTCCGTATCCAGGTTTAGCTACCACGTATCCGATGCCCCTTATATAAAAGTGCCGGAAGGTACGGATCTGGAACAATTTCGCAGCACGTTCCTGAAGCTTCCCTTTATTCCGGACAATGTAAAGAAACAGTTGGCGGGAATCGAGGATTGGAAGCGGACTCTCCCACTGCCTTTTATGGAAAACCGGGCCAATATGAAGCAGATCAGCGTACAGGGCACCCAAGGTCTGTTGGTGAATGACCCGAGAATCAGTCTCCTGATCTGGCAGAAGGACGGAAAATTGTACCAAATCGAAACTCGTGACCCCGTCAGCAACAAAGGCGACGCCTTGATCAAGATTGCAAACGAAATAAAGTAAGATGTGGAGCGGTTCCCCCGGGGGGCCGCCTCCCTTTGCCATTTTTCAGGAGGGGCCAACTTTGTCAAACGAACACGTCATTCAAACCTGGAACCTTACGAAACAATACAATGGAAAAGCGGGCTGCAAAGATATCACCCTAACGGTGCCGCGTGGTGTGGTGTACGGCTTTCTGGGGCCAAACGGCGCGGGCAAAAGCACCTTCGTCCGCACCCTGTTGGGACTCTTGAAGCCTACTGGCGGCCAGGCGCAAATCTTGGGCATGCCTTTGGGAACCGTCGAAACCCGGGGAAAAATCGGCTATCTGCCAGAATTATTCCGCTACCCGGAATGGTTAACCGGACGGCAATTGTTACAGACTCACGCAGATCTTTGCAAGATCCCGCGCATCGAGCAAAAAACGCAGATCGATCAACTGATTGAACGGGTAGGCCTCACGAAAAGCGCGGATGACAAGATCAAAGGGTATTCCAAAGGAATGCAGCAAAGGATCGGATTGGCCGCTGCCCTTTTGTCCGACCCGGACCTGATTTTTCTGGATGAACCCACTTCCGCACTGGATCCCATTGGCCGGAAAGAAGTCCGTGAACTCATGTCCGAGCTTCGGGCACAGGGCAAGACCGTTTTTTTAAACAGCCATCTGCTCAGTGAAGTGGAAACAGTGTGCGACCATGTCGCCATCATTCACAGGAGTGAGCTGATTGTGCAAGGGGAATGGAGGAAACTCTCCCGTATTCAAAGCCAGGTGGAAATCAGCGGATATCAAATTGGTGCTGTGCTTGAAGGACAACAGTTTCCGATGATTCAGCATTGGGAACAAAGATCGACATCCGGAGAATACGAAGCGTGGCATGTCACACTGGACAAGGACGACAGCATTCCGGATCTGGTTCAGGCACTGTCTGCCGCTGGAGCACGGATTTATCAGGTGGTTCGCAAGGAACCCCATCTGGAAGATGTGTTTCTTTATTGGGTCAATCGAAAGGAGCAGGAGCGAAGTGTGGACGATCGCAAGGTTAGCCTTTAAGGAAATCCTCTATAAGAAAATCTTTCTCATCACCATCCTGATGTCCATTGCTTTCCTGGTCTTTTACGGAACGGCCACTCAATTTGCCGCCGGGAAGATGTTCGAGGGAGTGGGGAATCCCGGTATGAATGACCCCTATTTTCTCTTGCGAAAAAATATGCTCTCGACACAGCTGCTTGGGGTCGGTTTATACTTTGCCAGCTTTATTACAGGACTGCTCGCAATCCTCAGCAGTGTGGGAAGCATTGCGTCGGAGATTGAAAGCCGCCAGATCGATACCCTGCTCGCCCGTCCTTTACACCGTCGTTCCATTGTATTGGGGAAGTTTGTGGGTCTTGGGGGACTGTTGACCGTTTATGCCTGTGCCCTCTTTATAGGCATTATTCTGGTTAACCAACTGATGGGCGGCCCTTATATGAGTGTGGAGGTTACCCTCCAACAGGTTCTGAAAGCCATAAGCCTGTTTGCCCTGCAGCCGTTGCTTCTGGTGGGGGTTGCTTTATTGTTCAGCAGCATGATGACAACTATTAACGGCGGAATTATCTTGATTATCCTTTACGGGATCAGCTTTATCGGCGGATTCGTCGAGCAGATCGGGGTTCTCACGGAGAATGATTCCCTGGTGAATATCGGGATTGTTTCCAGCTTGATCTTCCCTCTGGATTCGCTCTTTCGGAAGATGACCATTTTTCTGTTCGACACGGCTGACGATCCCATTTCTTTTGCCTCCCAAGGGTTGTTCGGCAGCATCTCGGCCCCCAGCAGCTTCATGATTCTGTATACGATCCTGTATGGAGCGGCTGCCCTCTGGTTGGCCATCCGGAAATTTGAAGCGCGGGATGTTTAGTAAATCGACTTGCTCATTTAAGTAACTGTCTTAACTCTTCTGTCATTTGATCGACTAACTCAGGTCTTCCATGAAACTGGGCAGGGGTATTCTGAAAAAGTTGGATACGCCAATTTCCTTCGGTTTTAACGGCAACTAGTGTGTGATGTGTGTTGACTTTAGGATTGATGTCTGATTGTCCAGGAGGCACCATACCTGCTATCGCTCGTAAAATGGCTGCATCAGAACCCAGAAATCGCACGCTTTTAACTTTGCTTACAAATTTGGCAGTGGGATGGTGTTCAAAGATGGGATTGAGGTGCGAAAATATTTCATCCCGCCCAATCGACTGACTCCCATCAAAACCAATACTCTCGCCATCATCTGTGAACAATTCAGCCATTGCACGGGCATTGCGGTTGTTCCACCCATCTAACAGTTGTTGATAGAGTGCATGAACTTCATTCGTTACAGAAGATTTCATCATGATTTCCTCCTGAAAAGGTCTTATGTATTTCTTTGTTACAGTTCCAATTCATCGTAAAGTGCTTCACAGGGTACGATATCCGTTGCTAAATCATCGCCTACATAGATCATCTCGCACCAATGTGTTCCGGTCATTTCACATGCAATTTCAAACATTCTTGTATCAGGTTTAGAGAACCCTACATCTCCTGAGGCGACCACAACTTCAAAGTAATCCAAGACTCCCATTCGTTCAAGTTTCAACTTTTGCTGATTCAGATCTCCGTTCGTGATCACGCCGAGACGATGACCATTCAACTTTTGAAGACATGGAATAACATCCTCAAATGGTCTCCAATTTCCTCGAAGAATGAAGTTTTTTTCCTTTCCTCTCAGTCTCTACCACCAGGCTTTCTTTAGAAGATAGAGCATCCACGCCGCCCCAGTTGCCATAAGAATCCAGATAAGTCCCATTACCAGTTTATGCCTAAGATGTACCGACTTCATCCCCAAAATTTTATTTTGGCTCCCACCTTCCTCAGTACAACCGCAGGCAAACGAAACGTCTGCGATGTTTAAGGCAATTAAGAGTGCGATAACTCCAACCGGAACAAACAATACTTTCTTCACCGGTAAAACCTCCTTTGCTTATCAAGACTCTCTTCAATAGACAGAGGTTACACTGCCAAAAAAAAGTTCCCTTCCTACCCCCATCTGGTATAATCTCAATATTCACACTGTATGGGGAAGAAGGGATTGTCGATGGGAAAGCCTGCCCGTTTACACTATGGATGGATCGTTGTAATGGTCGCCTTTGTGGCCATGTTGGTTGCGGCAGGAATTCGTTCCACACCGGGTGTCCTGATGATTCCTCTGGAAGAAGAGTTTAAATGGGATCGGGCCACGATCTCGCTGGGCGTTGCCATCAACCTGGTGCTTTATGGTTTCAGCGGACCCTTCGTATCTGCTTTGATGGAACGGTACGGTGTTCGCAGGATGATGGTAATGGCCATGATCATGATTCTCGCGGGTACCGGTTTGACAATCTGGATGTTCTCCGCCTGGCAATTCCACCTGCTTTGGGGCGTTGTGGTGGGTCTCGGAAGCGGTTTCTTTCTAACGGTGCTTGGTGCCATTGTGGCCAGCCACTGGTTTGTAAAAAACCGGGGGCTTGTGTTGGGGCTCCTTACGGCGAGTGCTGCCACCGGACAGTTGGCCTTCTTGCCTTTACTTGCTTACATGATAGAGTCTTACAACTGGCGAACGGCGATCTGGATTCTTGTTGGGGCAGCCATGCTGGCCGTGCTTGTGATAGCCTTTTTGATGCGGGATACGCCTGAACAAATGGGGCTTCGGCCATTCGGGGCTACTCTGTCGGATCATGCCGAGCAGCAACCGAAACGGAATCCAATCGCTGCCGCTTTCCGCGGTCTGAAACTGGGGGTTCGTTCTTTTGATTTCTGGTTCCTGGCAGGCAGTTTCTTTATCTGCGGTCTCTCCACCAGCGGTTTGATCGGAACCCACCTGATTCCTGCCAGTGTGCACCATGGGATACCTGAGGTGACGGCAGCTGGATTGCTGGCGATGATGGGCATTTTCGATATTGCCGGTACCATGATCTCCGGTTGGCTTTCCGACAGGTGGAACAATCGCTGGTTGCTGTTCTGGTACTATGGACTTCGCGGTTTATCACTCATGTTTCTTCCCTCCGCACTGGGTTCCAACCATCTGTCGCTGATAGTCTTTGCTGTTTTCTACGGGTTGGACTGGGTGGCCACCGTTCCCCCGACCGTCCGGCTTACGGCTGACGTGTTTGGAAAACAGAATGCGGGAATCGTATACGGGTGGATCTTTGCAGCCCATCAGTTGGGGGCAGGGGTGGCCGCATTTGGCGGCGGATTGATGTTCACCCTATTTAAGGAATATGACCTGACCTTCATCCTGGCAGGCTTGTTCTGTTTGGCGGCCTCGATGATGGTTCTTCAGATCAATCGCAAGCGGAGGAAACAAGAGGAAGCCGCTGTCACGGCATACAATACGTGAAGGAATTCTCATTGCAATAACGAACTATTTGGAAAATGGCACTCAACATCGTGGTATAATGGTAACAAAGGGAGGTTCTGACCTTGAGGAAACATGCGAAAGTGGTTTTTAAACCATTAGTAAGCAACGATCCTAGTTGCAAAGAGTACTCACCCTATGGAAAATCTCTTGTTAATTACCTAAAAATCAACAGAAACTATGCGAATGCCCCAAGGGTTATTAGTGTTTCCAGAGGGAACTCTGAGTACTATATAGCTATCACACCCAGCAACAACAAAACCAAAAAATCAGATGCAAGCATTCAAAAGGCACTTCAATACGCGAAAACCACATTGGCGATTGAGGGGCAATTTTTGTCCGAAGAGGCAGAAAAAATTATTAAACAGAACTTGCGTGGGGAAATTTCCCAACGTGAGTTTACCGAACTGGCCCTGAAATTGGCTGAATCGGAAGCGCGATAATCATGTTTGTACAGTCGAAATACTGTTATCCGGGAACGGAAGTGCTTATAAACAAAAAAGGCAACAGAAGTATCATGATAACGGTACTCATAGATTGGCACTACTGACACAATTAAAGATGTGATAGGTTTTGGCTGCGACCGAACTGCATAACCCCGCAATCTGCCCGATCAGCTTTTTTTGCATAATGCTTCCCCCTCCCCCTATAACGGTTTGATGCGACTGCTGAATCTGTGATGCTGTACCGGAAATGAAGGAATCGCCTACCCCCTATATCTTTCAAAGCACGCCACCACGATAAAAGACGCCTCTTTGATTGAGGCGTCTTTTGCCGAAAGAGTGGGAAGATACACCCGTTGGGCTGTGGTGTTCCCTCTTTCTTACTGAGATTATATGAAAAAATGCTCCATCAAGCTCTCCGCTTTTGAGGATTTTTGCAACCAATCAATTAAAAAATAGACTAATTGCTAATGTCATTTGTCCGTTACCGTACTCTACTGTCATGAATTAACTGTAATTGAGAAAAAGGAAGGGGGGTGCCGATAGTGTACGGAGTATTCGGTGGCTTCACTCGTTGGGCAGTCGTGTTCTTGATTATTTTCGTATTATTCATCCTGCTCATTCCCGGCACCTACTAATTCGCTAGTGACAAAAAAGGGACCGGAGAACGCCGGTCCTTGCTTTTTTATGTCCGCACGAAGTTTATCAAAGTGTCGGGTTCTCGACAGGTTCCTTCATCTTATCAGGCAGCCAGATTGCGATTGCCCAACAAATATAAGGCTTAAATACCAGAATAACTGCCGTTTCATTGGTTATTTTATCCGCGTACCTTAAATCATGAGTCAGGAGAGGGGGAATATGATGTACGGCGCATTCGGTGGGTTCACGCGTTGGGCAGTTGTCTTTCTTATCATCTTCGTATTGTTCATCTTGCTGGTCCCGTATGGTTATTGCGGTGCGGGAACTGGTGGGGGATACTAATTCAAAGGAGGATTTCGAATGGACGGTTGTTTCGGTGGATTTACCCGATGGGCAGTCGTATTCTTAATTATCTTCGTGCTATTCCTATTACTTGTACCAGGGTATACGACAGTTTGCAGAACAGTTCCAACTTGTTAATGTAATTATCGCTGCCGCTCCAACAAGTGTTTAACTTGTTGCTTGAATTCTGGCTTACCGTGTTTCGGATATGCCCCTCAGCGATGAGGGGCTTTCCGATCACCAACCAACCGCCTCAATACCCCGGCTGGTCGTAAATGGCAGCCCACCCCTCAGTCGAGGTGAAGATCCGGATTGCCTTAACCTTCCGGTCTTCCATCAATGTAAACCAGTGGCGGGTGCCGTTGGGAACGGAGATCAGGTCGCCCGCTTCCAGTTCCACATCGAAGTAAACGCCGTCTTTCGGTCCTTTGATGGCGAAGATGCCGTGGCCGTCCACGATGAAGCGGACTTCGTCCTCGCTGTGGTGGTGCTCTTTCCTGAACATATCAAGCAGCTGTTCCAGGTTGGGAGTCTTGTCGGACAGCACCACGATGTCGGACGTCTTGTATCCCCTCTTTTCAGAGAGAGCGTCAATTTCCGATTTAAACAAGTCAATAATCTGCTGCTTCTGTTCATCGGTTAACGCATACTCTTCTTTCAAGTTTCCTTGCAGTCTGGAAATGTCCCAGCGCTCGTAGATCACTCCCTGTTTTTCCAGGTATTTCGCCACTTCCCCGGCATCACTGATTCTCTCATTGGTTTCATGAAATCGGATCTGTGCCATTTATTGTCTCCTCCTCCAAGGGGTTTCAACTAGTAAGTCATTCTAACGGATTACCGAATTAAACTGCTGCAGCAATAAAAGGCGCCTGCTGCGGAACTAAGCCGCTCCTGGCAATCGACAGCCACATAAATTGATAGTGGAACATAAACTCCAGGGCTTCCACATGGCGTTTCGCTTCAAAGGGTGTTTTGCCCCAAGCATAAATTCCGTGTTTACGGATCAGTACACCCGGTACCCGTGGATCAAGCCGTCGCCCGATTTCGTCCGCCAGTTTGGGAATGTCCGCATAGTTTTCAATGACAGGAATCTCAATTGTTGCGCCTTCTTCCCAGATATCCAGGCCCTTGATCAGTTCCATGTGGGAGAGCGTGACCCTGCCCTCGGCAAAGTAAATCTCTGACAGCAAGTTGTTGTAAACAGTGTGCACATGAAGCACCGAGCCTGCATCCGTCTCCTGATAAATCCGGGAGTGAATGATAGTCTCCGCAGACGGGCGCAGCCTGGTCGGTTCAATCGGCTTGCAATCTTTATCAACCGCCAGAATGTCTTCCAGCTGCAGCTGTTCCTTGTCCTTGCCGCTGGCGGTTACGCCAAAGACCAACGGATCGCTGCTCAGCTTGATGGACAGATTCCCGGCCGTGGCTGGCAGCCAACCTTTTTGCGTAAAGTTGTCGGCAATCTCCTTTAACTCTTTGGCAATGCGAATCCGGTCTTCCTGATAAAAAGTGTACAGGCTCATACGGACACCTCCTCCATAGCGCGACCCGGCACATCCGGTGCCTTGTCGCGGCTTGTGCTCTTTGATTGCTTTTGCAATCGTTCAATGCTTTCCAACACATCATAAAAATCTTGAAACGGCTCATGCGTCAGCCCCTCGGCCCTGCACTTCTCCAGCAACAGAGAGCGGGCAATCACGATGTCGGCCAGTCGTGCCGCTTTCAAATCGGTAATGCTGTCCCCAATGACAACTCTGGTATATTGATCCGCCGGGTAATCCCTAAGAATGGAAGGTTTGCACAACCCGCATCCCCCGTCGCACTGATCATCACAGTCGTGAGGCCACAAAACCTGGATGGTCTCGCCCGAAAAATCGGACCCGTTGCAGTAGATTCTCTCAACTTGTGTATAAGGAGTCAGGATCGGTTCGACAAAAAAGTCGATGCCGCCGCTTGTCACCAGAAACGGAATACCGTTGGCCTTGCAATAGGCAACAAACTCGGCAAACCCGTTCCGGATTTTCACAGTATCTTTGGCATATTGGACAAGTTCTTCTCGCCTGACAGACGGTATTAGGGAAAAGAGCTTTCCGACACCTTCCTGAACCGAAATGCGTTGGGACAGTATGTCATCCTTGATCGCTTCCCAGCCATCCGGTCCGAAACGCTCCATAAGGGAGATGATCATGTCCCGTTCGGTAATCGTCCCGTCAAAGTCACAAAAGATTACGATCGACTTGCTGTCGTTTGCCAAACTCATTTCCCTCCCCATAATTCAAGTGCTTTGGCCAGTTCCGGACTCTTTGCCGCAGCTTCCTGCAGGCCTTCCCCCTTCACAACCGCGTCAATCGCCGCAGCAAACGCTCTGCCTCCGGCTGCGGAACCACCCGGATGCCCGTGAATCCCGCCGCCCGCATTGATCACCTGGTCGTTCCCCAAGTCTTCATAAAGACGGGGTACCAGTCCCGGATGAATGCCTGCCGAAGGCACGGGGAAAACCCTCTTGAGCAAGCCCGATTCCTTCCGCAACTCCGCTGCAATCGCCAGAGTCTCTTCTCTCTCAAGTGCCACCGACCCGTATGCAGACGGATACAGAACCAGGTCCGCGCCTGCCACCCGCATGATTTTTCCAAGAATGATGGGGGCACTGATCCCGTATTGCGGTGACGGATAAATCGCTCCTGCCAGTGCCGGGTGTGCCATGATCGGAATGTTGATTTCCGGGTCTGCTGCCAGTCGGTGCAGCACATCATAACCGTATGCCAGGACGTTGAGCAGCAACGCATTGGCCCCGGCCCGTACCGCACGCTTGGCTTTCTCGACAATCTCTGTTACAGGTCCTGCCAAGTTGGCCGCATAAAGCACTTTTTTGCCCGTTTCTGTCTCCGCCCGCCCGGCTGCCTTGATACAGGCCTCAATTCGCTTCTCAAACGGCGCATACGTATCGTCAAAGAATATCTCATCGTCCTTTACCAGATCCACGCCGCCAAGTGCCTGCTGGTAGAACAGCTCCGCCAGCGTCTCGCTGTCGTATCCGATGCAGGATTTGAAGATGGACATCAACAGCGGCCGGTCATAGACCCCCAGGCTTTGTCTGACCCCGTCGATTCCGAATTTGGGCCCGGGAAAGCGCTTCGTGTAGGAGTCCGGCAAGTCAAGATCCACCAGCTTGATGGCACCGTCCATGGACAGTTTGCCAAAAACAGATGTCAGAAGAGCCGGAATATCCGGCGTAAAGTTCAACGTTGGATATGCAATCTTTAACAGCGCTTTCCCATTGCGTTCCTCATCTCTGCCCAGTTCTTCAACCGCCACCACATGCCCCAGGTGTTTCTTCATCTGTTCCTGGCGCTCGGCAGGCAGATCCGTCCAGGAGCCGACTGTCAGACCTACTGCAATGCCCTGTGCTTTTTTATGAAAATCTCCACTTCCGTGTACGAGATAGGTTGCTACTACGTAATCTTGCTGGTTCAAATCCCCCATGTGTTTACCCCTTTCACCAACACCGCCAAGCAAAATCAAAAACGCCCCTTTTCCGAAGAAAAGAGGCGTATATCAAATCAATCCCTCGCCTCTCATCTCTCAGAATTGCAACATTCTGCAGGAGTTAGCACCATTGATCCGCATGAAGGGAAGATGTTTCTTTCTCGGTGATACGGGTTCCATTGGAACCCCGCACTTTTGCGAATCCGGTTGCCGGGCGTCATCGGGCCAGTCCCTCAGCCTGCTCTGGATAAGAGTCTAACTAATTATGCAATTGGAAAATTTGTAAACTTAGAGAAATAATACGATAGGCAGGAGGAGGTGTCAATAATTTTTTTGACAATTTTTTGAGAGACAACTACAGCCCAATCCGCCCCAGCCGCTCGACCGCTTCCCGCAGCCGGTCCTCCGGTGCCAATAACCCGACTCGCACATAGCCCTCGCCGCTTTTTCCAAAGCCGATCCCGGGCGCCATCACCACATGGGCCTTGTCCAGCACATAGTCGGCAAACTCCACCGATCCCATACCATTGGGGATCGGAACCCAGGTGAAGAAAGAGCCTTTCGGAGCGGGGCAATCCCATCCCAAATCCCGCAAGCCGTCTACGAGCACATCCCTTCGGCTTTCATAAACGGCCACCAATTCCCGCACGCAGTCCTGCGAGGAGCGCAGTGCCGTAATGGAAGCCCGTTGAATGGCCGCAAACAGACTTACGTAAAAATGGTCCTGGACCAGATTGATCAAAGAGATTACATCACGGTTCCCCAGTGCAAAGCCGACCCGCCAACCGGCCATGTTGTAAGTCTTTGACATGGTGTAAAACTCAACGCCCACCTCTTTCGCTCCCGGGATCTGCAAGAATGAAACCGGCTTCTCACCGTCAAAACCGATTGCGCCATACGCAAAATCATGGGCGACCACAATCCCGTGCCGTGCGGCAAAGTCCACCGTGTCCCGGAAAAATTGCTCATTCGCAGTCGCAGCCGTTGGGTTGTTCGGGTAATTCAGGAACATCAGCTTCGCGCGCCGCAGCACATTTTCCGGAATGATTGAGTAGTCCGGCAAAAAGCGGTTCTCCCGCAGAAGCGGCATCATCACCATCTCCCCGCCGCTCATGGCCACTCCCGACCAATAATCAGGATAGCCGGGATCCGGTACCAGGCACACATCCCCTTTGTTGAGCAAGCACTGGCTGATCTCCACCAGTCCGACTTTTCCCCCGAAAAGAATGGCGACTTCGGAAGCGGGATCAAGATCCACATCAAACTCCCTCTTGTACCAGTCGGCAATCGCCTCCTTCAATTCCGGCAGCCCGGAAAAAGGAGAATACCGGTGGGTCACAGGGTCAAGCACCGCTTCCCGCATGGACTCCACAATGTGAGAGGGGGTCGGCAGGTCGGGATTTCCCTGCCCCAAATTGATCACGTCATACCCTTCTGCTATATACGCATTGGCTTTTCGAACCAGCGCCGAGAAAAATTGCTCGGGCAGCCGCCGGAGCCGATCTGCCGGTTGCACAATCATCTGTCACTGCCACCTTTCCGCGAACAAAAAATCTGCACAAAACATAAAGTTAAAACCTCAACTTTCGCCTTCGGATCGCAATCGATTGGACAATTCCCATGATAATGAAGTTGGTCAGCAGCGACGTGCCTCCGTAAGAAACAAAGGGAAGCGTGATCCCTGCGGCAGGCATCACCGCCAGATTCATTCCGATGTTCTCAAATATCTGAAACCCGAACATCCCGATGGCACCCGCAATAAAATAGGTTCCGAACGGGTCGGAGGTAGTGGTCGCTATCTTTACCATTCTCTGCAGCATAATGAAAAACAGAATGATCAAAATCGAGGTTCCGATGAATCCAAAGTCTTCCCCGATCGCCGAAAAGATCATGTCCGTTTGCTGCTCGGGGACAAATGCCCCTTGTGTCTGGGACCCCTGCAGCAGCCCTTTGCCGGGCAGCCCACCGTTCCCGATGGCAATAATCGCCTGTTGGACCTGATATCCCCAGTCCTTGGCCAGGGCCGGGTCAATCACCACAACAAACCGGGCTTTCTGGTAAGGCTTTAACGGAAGCATTTCAACAAACTTCAAATAGTATTGGGGAAACGCATAAATAGCGACAAAGTACAACGTGACTAACAAACCGGCCAAACTGCCGAATATCAACAATGGCTTGCGATTCAGCACCACAAACATAATCGCGCAGAACAACCCAACCATCACAAGTCCTTGCCCAAGGTCTGGCTCAAGCATGATCAGGAACAAAGGCCCCCCCCAGATGGCGGCTACACGTATGAAGTGATGCAGCGTAAACTCTTCTTCTTTTTCCTTGATCTTGGCCAAATAGGCCGCCATCCCCATGATGGCAAACAGTTTTCCCAACTCGGACGGCTGCAGTTGAAAGCCCGGCAGCGGAATCCAGCTTCTTTGCCCGTTGATCTCGGGCATGAACAAGACGACAACCAGCAGCACCATGGTTATACCATAGCCGATCGTAAGGATTCTTGTATTGGTGAAGGTCCGGTAATCGGTCAATACCAAGCCGAAAAAAACGGAGAAGCCCAGCATCTGCCAAATAATCTGTTTTTGGTAGTAGGTCTCGAGGCCGGCGCGCGTAACGGTTGAAGAATAAACCCCCAGAAAACTGATGATTGATATGGCAATCAAAACAAGAAGCAGTACAAGGTCAAAATCCTTTGCATGCCGCTTCAGCCAGTCGAAACTGACCAACCTTTCCACCCGCTTTCTCTATGGTACGGGATAATTATATCCGATTCGGCATGATTTTTGGGGGAAATCTGCTAGAATAGTAGGCACAGGACGGTGGAATTTTATGAGACTTTCAACGCCCGGCTGGTCTGCCGGTCTTTGGTGCCTCCAGATTAGCGCGTTTTTGACAAACTTTGGTTTTTTTATGCTGATCCCGCTTTTGGCGGTTCATTTTACCCAAGACCTCGGACTGTCCCTCGCGGTATCAGGGATCCTGTACGCCGTAAGGCTGTTTGCCCAGCAGGGTCTGATGTTGTTGGGAGGAATCATTGCCGACCGGATGGGCTACAAAGAAACGATTCTTGTTGGTTCAGTCGTTCGCTCTGTCGGATTCGCGATGTTCGGGTTTGTGGAATCCCTGCCCGCACTGGTGATCGCAGGTTTGCTTGCGGGACTGGGAGGTGCCCTGTTCTCCCCGGCCTGGCAAGCCGCCACCACCGAGCTCTCCACACCGGAAAATCGGGATCAGGTCTTTGCCTGGCGCAATATCCTGGGGAACGCCGGCATGACCCTTGGCCCCCTGGCTGGAGCCTGGCTTTCCGCTTACGACATCTTCAGCTGGATTTGTTATATCTCCGCTGCGATCTTCATATTCTTTGGCTTCCTGGTGTGGGTCCTGCTTCCGGCAATCGCCGTTGTGCAGCGGGATCATCCGAACGTGCTGGCCGACATTAAACACATCGCGGAAAACCACACTTTTGTCTGGCTGAACCTGTTAATCATGGGCTTTTACATGCTGTACCAATTGTTGTACATCGTGATCCCCGTGCTTGCCCAACAACAGATTGGGCAAGACATCGCAGGGTATCTTTTTGCCGCCATGTCCGTCCTGGTCATCTGTTTTCAACAACCCGTCGTCCGTCTGGCGGAACGGTATCACATCCAGCCACTTCCGTTTATGGCCATTGGAATGTTGATTCTTGGTCTTTCCTTTGTGCCGGCCATATTCAGTTTGACGCTGATTACCGTGGTTTTGCCCGTAGCGGGAATCGCTTTCTCTTCCATGTTCATCACGCCTACATCCCAATCCTGGATTGCCGAAATTGCGGAGAAAGAGCTTCTGGCATCCTACTTTGGCTTTTCCTCACTGACTGTTGCCGTTGGCGGAACAATTGGCAGCACGGGAGGCGGATGGATCGTGGATCAGGCATTTGCGACCGGCCACACCCAGATGCCTTTTGTAGTATTTTCTCTGATTGGCATCGGATCGGCGGCCGGCATCTGGATCCTGCACAGAACGGAAGGAGCATTTAAAGTGCAGGAAAACAAAAGGGGTTCCGGACTTCACGTCGAATAATTCTTTGTTGGTTGTACTGCCATTTTTTGTTTGAACCGGGCATGTATTTCTGAAATCTTACACATATATACCGTAGAATACTCTACAAAAGGAGATGATGAAATGGGTAATGTCGAACCAATTTTGCATCCGCTTGGCCACGGTATCACGATCATTGATTTAATGGAACTAGGTGTACAGGGTCGAACCGGCTGTTATGTAGTGAATGCAGAGAAGATTGCAATCGTCGAGACAGGTTCTTCTTATGGTGCCCCCCACATACTCTCCGGCCTTAAACGGTTGGGCATTCGTCCCGAACAGGTGGAATACATTATCGTTACGCACATTCACCTGGATCATTCCGGTGGCGTTGGCTACATTCTTCCCCATTTCCCCAATGCAACAGTTGTGGTACACCCCCGTGGCGCAAAACATCTGATTGATCCCAGCCGGCTGATTTCGGGGGCCCGTGCCGTTTACGGAGATGCATTGGAGCAAGCTTTCGGTCAGATCCTGCCGGTTCCGGAAGACCGTGTCCTGATCCGGGATGAAGGTGACACACTCGATTTGGGCGGCGGACGCATCCTGACCTTCTATGACACTCCCGGTCACGCCCGTCATCATTTTTCAATTTACGATCCCGTTTCAGAAGGGATTTTCACCGGTGATACGGTTGGGATTCGCTACGTAAAACAGTTTACCGGATACGATTTTGAACCGATCTATCCATCCACATCCCCCTCGGAGTTCGACCGGGCGGCAACATTTGAATCGCTTGCAAAACTGGAAACATTGAATCCCAAGCGAATTTATCACTCCCATTTCGGAATGACGGAACCCGCTTCCATCGCGTTTAAGCGCACAAGGGAAACAGTGGCGGCTATCGACGATCTGGCACGTGCCAACTACGTACCCGGGATGGAGTGGACCCAACTGGCAGAAATTTTAAAGGATTATATACGCGAAGACATAGAGAAGCAAGGATACCGCGTCGACAATTTTGAAGGATTCGCATTGGACCTGATGTTGAATTCGAAGGGGCTTTTATGCGTTTTGGAATAAAGAAACAAGAAAATGAGAATGTGCCATTCGATCATTTCGTGTGGCACCCCGGCTCTTTTCACTTGTCAATTGTGGATGCCGCCGGTGCCTTTGGGACGCTTGTCCGGTTAACTTAAATTCCTCAAACAAGGAGGAAGAATGAAATGAATCTGAAGTTTGACCATTTGGTACATTTCATTAACTGCCATCCGCTGGAAGCGGTCCGTACTATGCAGGGATACGGTTTCCATGCAGTGGAGGGCGGGCGCCATGAGAGTTGGGGTACCTACAACAGTCTGTGTTATTTTGGGCTAAGTTACATAGAGTTTCTGGGGATCGAGAACCGTACCTTTGCTGAAAAGGCTTCCGTTGATTACAAGCTAATCGGTCAACTGCTGAAGGATCTGCCCAATCGGGAAGGTTTTGGGCAAATCGCTTTACGGACCGACAACATAAACCAGGCCGCTTTCAGCCTGCAGGAACTTGGACTGACTGTTTCGGGTCCCTTCAAAGGTAACCGTAAGAGACAAGACGATACCGTAATCGAGTGGCAACTTCTGTTTCTGGATACGGACTTTGCCGGTCCGGAGCTTCCATTTCTGATTCAATGGAACCAAAGTGACCAGGAAAGAGAATCGGATTTAATCACAAGAAAAATGATCGCGGCACATCCCGTCGGAGACTTACGAATGTCACATATCGCTTACGCTGTCCATGATCTGGATCAAACCGTGTCTCATTGGAAAAAATGGTTCGGCCTTGAATCGGGTAACACATATTTTGACCAGAACCTAAACGCGATGTGCCACGCCTTACACTTACAGGGCTGCGATTTGCTGTTCTGTAGTTCTCTCGGAACCGGCATCGTATCAAAGATGCTTCAAACAAAAGGAGAGAAGCCTTTCTTGGTAGCCTTTGATAATAACCAGGATAAGCAAACTTACAAAGTATTGGGGAGCTTCTACCGCTTCTAACCACTCATTAAAATTCAACCACTGTTCCGGCACCAAATTCTCTAGCCTTGTCATAGACCGCTTTTGCCACGACCAGATCCAGGAAGGCGACCCCAACAGATTTAAACAGTGTAATTTCCTTATCTGTTTGTCGGCCGCTCTTCCTTCCTGTTACGATTTCACCCAGTTCTGCATAGATTTCGTCGTGGCTCCACTCCCCTTTTTCCATTGGAATCAAAAAATCGCCTGCCTCATGAAGGACACCCTCCAATGTGTCAGCCACAATCTTTGAGCTTCTTCGAAGCGTTGTCAGGTCGATTTCCTGCATGTGAGGCAAAAAAGAACCAATTGCGTTTATATGGGTTCCAGGGCTTAGGGAATCACCATCAAAAATGGGACTGGTGGCTCTGGTGGAACAAATTACGATATCCGAAGCTTGAACTGCTTTATCGGGCTGATCGCAAATAACGATATCCCCCCGCCAATCCGGGTACAGTTCCAGAATCCTCTTCTTAAGGTCTTCTGCCTTGGCTCTATTTCGGTTGTATAATAGAAGCTGTTTTAGCTCCCGCACTTCCATTACCGCTTGGACTTGTCCGAATGCCTGGGCTCCACACCCCAATACGGCACAAATTTTCGAATCAGTCCTTGCCAAATACTTGGTTGCAACTCCACTGGATGCTCCCGTTCGAAGGACAGTCAAATAAGTAGCGTTTAGCATGGCTACATGTTCGCCTGTTGCTGCGTCCGTCAGAAGCGTAACGCCTTGCACTGTAGGTTTCCCCATCTCCCTGTTGTGTGGAACCACACTTACGATTTTGATTCCCATGTGCTTGGCGGCCTCCACATAGGATGGCATATATAGTGTGGCCGCCTCCAACTTTTTTTCTGTAAGAGCGGTTCTTACGGGGGTCACTGTTTTTCCTTCCGTATAATAGCGAAATGCCTGTTCAATATCTCCGATACACTCTTTCATAGAATATAGGTTGCGAATCTCTTTCTCGGATAACAATAACACGTTGAAACACCCCATTTGTTGATAAGAAAAGAGGCGCGCAATCGCAGCCTCTTTCTTGTTGTTTTGTTTATACCCCTAAATTTTTGCCCACATTGGTTAATTCCACATGCTTGGTTTCCTTTACAAGGAGAATGGAGAACAGCGAAATCAAACAAGTGATGGCAAGATAGATTGCAACAGCTACCCACGTATTATATTGTTTCAACAGATAAGTTGCTATAAGAGGCGCTGTACCGCCAGCGAGGGCTGCTCCCAACTGGTAACCGACAGTCACGCCTGTGTAACGGACGTTTGTCGAAAAGATTTCTGAATACAAGGTTCCCAAAACGGCAGTTATCGGAGCCCAGATAACTCCAAGACCGATGATAGTTGCAACTGTAACAGAAAAAATCGTCCCCAGGTTTAAGAGCCAAAAGTATGGGAAGACAAAGAGAAGCATGAAGAGTGTCCCCCATATATACATCGGCTTTCTGCCGTGCTTATCTGCCCAACGTCCCATAAGCGGAATCAATATGGTTGTAACCAAACTTGCGATCGTAACTGCGTTTAAAACACCTGTTTTGTCAAGTTTCAGATTGCCTGTGGCATAAGTGATTACAAAGGTAGTTAAGATATAAAAAGGTGCAGTTTCTACCACTTTCATACCAGTTGCCAACAACACTTCTTTCCAGTGATACTTAAAGGTATCGGCAATCGGAAGTTTGGAAATTTCCCCTTTTTGCTTGGTTTCTTCAAATACAGGGCTTTCATCAATTCCTCCACGAATCCAAAGTCCGATGACAACCAGGATCATGCTAAGAACAAACGGCACCCGCCATCCCCATGAAAGAAACTCTTTATCATCTGTAACCGCTGTCATAATGGACATCGCAGCCGTTCCCATGAGCATTCCAATGGGGACTCCCATTTGTGGAACAGAACCAAATAATCCACGTTTTTTCTTGTCAGAGTTCTCAACGGCAAGGAGCAAGGCGCCCCCCCACTCACCGCCAATTCCAAGTCCTTGAATCACACGCAAAGTAATTAAGAGAACAGGTGCTGCCAGTCCCCAAGATTCATACGTTGGCAACAGGCCGATCAAAACAGTCGATCCGCCCATCAGCATCAGAGTAAGTACCAGCGTTTTCTTCCGTCCAATCTTATCCCCGATATGACTAAAAATGATTCCTCCAAGCGGGCGAATGAAGAACGGGATTGCAAACGTTAAATACGACAGTAGCAGACCAACCGTTGGGTCGGATTTGGGGAAAAAAAGCTTCCCAAACACAAGAGATGCTGCCGTACCATACAGGAAATAGTCGAACCATTCAATCGAGTTTCCAATGAGACTTGCAACTAATGCTCTTCTTTGTTGGTTTTTAGACATACCCTGACCTCCTGTTTTCACATTTTTGACATAGTCTAACTATGCCTTTACAAACACCGTTTTAATCGAAGTAAAGAATTCAATTGCTGCCTGACCCTGTTCGCGGGAATGGGAGCTGGATTGCTTCATGCCGCCAAACGGAGCCTGCAGTTCCACGCCGGCACTCTCTGCGTTTATACGAACAAGTCCGGCTTCGATTTCATTGATGAAAGACAGCATGCTGCTGATGTCTTTGGTGAAGATCGAGGCACTTAGCCCAAATTGAACGTCGTTGGCCAAGGCAATCGCTTCCTCGACTGTGTCGACTTTCATCAACGCAAGAACGGGACCAAAGATCTCTTCTTGAGCAATCGTCATTTTCGGCGAAACATTTTCAAATACGGTAGGTTGAACATAGAAACCGTTCTGAAACTCACCTCCTTCAGGCCGTCCGCCGCCGTAGAGAAGAGTGGCTCCCTCTTCAATCCCTTTTTCAATATAGTAGAGAACCGTATTGAGTTGGCTTTCACTGGCACAAGGCCCCATCCAGGTGTCGCCGTCGAGTCCGTTTCCAATTTTTAATTGCTTGATTTTAGCCAACAACTTTTCTTTGAATTGATCATATACTCCCCTTTGTACAAACACACGGCTGGTGCAGGTGCATTTTTGGCCGGTGGAACGGAGTCCGCCGCTGATTGTCGCATCGACTGCCAATTCAAGGTCAGCATCTTCGAGTACGATGACTGGGTTTTTACCGCCCATTTCAAGCTGATATTTCGCTCCGCGGGCAAGAGCCCCCTGACCGACCATTTTCCCTACCTGGTTAGAACCTGTAAATGTGATGCCATTGACGTCCGGGTGATCGATGATTCCCTGCCCTATTACTGAGCCGCTACCTGTAACCATGTTTACAACACCTGCAGGCAATCCTGCTTCATCCATACATTCTATGATTTTAGCGGCAGTTACGGCTGTTTCCTGTGCAGGTTTAAGAACCACGGTATTTCCGTAGACAAGAGCGGGTGCCATTTTCCAAATTGGAATCGCCACAGGGAAGTTCCACGGTGTAATCACACCCACCACACCAAGAGGCACTCGGGTTGTAAACATCAATGCTTCACTGTCGGAAGAAGGAATTACCTCCCCAATCTTGCGCATCCCTTCACCTGCATAATAACGGAGAATCGCAATGCCTCTTGCCGTTTCTCCCTTCGCTTCCGGCAAAGTTTTTCCCATTTCTCTTGTCATTGTCTCGGCAATTTCATCAATTCGCTTTTCCATTGCATTGGCTATCTTATACAGATATTCCCCTCTTGCGGGACCGGACAGCTTTCGCCACTGTACTTGTGCTTTTTTTGCGGCAGCCACTGCCTTATCCAAATCCTCTTTACTCGATCTTTGAACATATCCCACGATTTCATTTTTATTCGCCGGATTAACGCTTGCATCAACATTACCCGTTGAGGACGGTGTCCATTCCCCGTTGATGTAATTGAAGTATGTGTTCACTGTCGTTTGTACTGTCACGTTCATGCCCCTCCTTATCCCGTTCTCCACTTTGGCTCTACTCTATCGCAGACCACTCATACCAGGATCCCTCGCCATGAAGGCGAGAAATTCTATGCTTCCACCAAAACTTTCTTGAATTGTTCCGTCAATAGAGGTACTACTTCAAACAGATCACCTACAATTCCAAAGTCGGCGACTTGAAAAATCGGAGCTTCGGGATCCTTGTTGATGGCCACGATAATTTTTGAGTTGGACATCCCTGCCAAATGTTGAATGGCCCCGGAAATTCCACAGGCGATATACAAATCCGGTGTAACCACCTTGCCTGTTTGACCGATTTGCAAGGAGTAATCGCAATATCCGGCATCGCATGCTCCGCGGGAAGCCCCTACCGCAGCCCCGAGAACTTCAGCCAACTCGTATAATGACTTGAAACCGTCCGCGCTTTTTACTCCCCGGCCTCCGGAAACAATAATTTTAGCTTCGCTCAAATCGATGCTTTCAGATGCTTTACGAACCACTTCCTTTACGACTGTACGAATATCTTTAATCTCTGCTTCAAAAGATACCGTACTGGCGATACCGTTTGGGTTGGGATCACCGATCGGAATGTTATTGGGACGAATTGTGGCGAAAATAGTCCCCGCCGATATTTTCTTTTTCTGGAATGCCTTCCCCGCATAAATAGGACGAGTAAAAATCACCTCATCCCCATTCACTTCCAAGCCGGTGCAGTCGGAAATTAACCCCAATTGAAGTCTGGCAGCGACTCTCGGAGCAAGATCTTTGCCTATTGCGGTATGTCCAAGAAAAATTGCATCAGGTTTCACTTCTTGGATAACCTGTGTAAATGCTTGAGTATAGGCATCTGTCGTATAGATATCCAACTGTTTATTGCGAATCAGGTAGATTTGATCCGCTCCATAATGAGCCAAAGGAGTAACAAAGGAATCCATATCACTGCCAAACAGTGCTGCAATCACTTTCCCGCCATTAGCTACTTGCTTCGCTGCGCTTAACGCTTCCAAAGAGACATTTCGCAAATTTCCACTGCGGACTTCCGCTAAAACCAATACATTTTTGCTCATCCATGCCACCTCTATTACTTTTTGATTAAACTACCTTTGTTTCATTGCGAAGCAGTTCAACCAATTCTCTTACCTGACTGATCAACTCGCCAGTTAGAATCTTTCTGGCTTTTTTTTGAGCCGGCAAATATTGATCCAGCACTTCGGTTTTCGCTGTCATTTCTTCAGGTCTTACATTTAGATCGGCCGCTGTCAAACGGATCAAGGGCTTCTTCTTGGCTTTCATAATTCCTGGAAGAGACGGATAACGCGGTTCGTTTAATCCCTGCTGTGCTGTCAATAATATAGGCAGTGAAGCTTCAATAATCTCCGTATTCCCTTCAACGTCTTTTTCAACTATCACTCTGTCTTCCTCTACCTCCAACTTAGTAATCGTCGATATGTGCGGAATATCCAACAGTTCCGCCAAACGAGGTCCAACCTGAGCTGCTCCATCATCAACCGCCATATACCCTGCCAGAATCATGTCGTATTTCTCTTTTTTCGCAACGGCAGCCAGTACCATGGAAATCGTATATTCATCGCCAAACAACGACTCGTCGTCAACGAGAATCGCTTTATCCGCCCCCATTGCAAGAGCTGTACGCAATGCGTTCTCGGCACGTGCAGGACCGACTGTAATGACCGTCACTTCTCCTCCATGGGTTTCTTTCAGCTTGATTGCCTCTTCCACCGCATATTCATCATAAGGATTGATGATAAATTTCACATCATCCACAGTGATTTTCCCGTTATGAATCACTATTTTTTCCGCAGTATCAAAAGTTTCTTTAAGCAAAACCAAAATGTTCATATTGTTCCCCCTGAACCATTCCATATTAAATGTAAAATCTGTTAGGATCGATTTTTTCACGCAATAAATGCAATTCTTCCTCTGTCGGACTAGGAGTTTCATGAACATCATCAGCGATCTTCAAATCCCACGAAACCAACTCTTTGATTTCCTTGATGCTGACTCCCGGGTGATACGATGCCAAATACATTTCCTTTGTATGTTTATCGAATCGATAAACCCCTTTGTTTGTTACCACACAAGAGGGTCCGGTATTTTCCATAAATCCTGCTTTTTCTCTCTCGCCCGCGCCGGATAAATAACCTGGCGATGTCATATAGTCGACACGCTCCACAAAACGTTCAGGTCTATCCTGGTTTAAAATCAAAATCGTTCGTTTCGCAAACGTAGCGATGTCATTGGCGCCACCGCTTCCCATTAATCTAGCTTTTGGGTTGGTATACGGTCCGATACAGGTCGAATTTAAATTACCGAACCGGTCGACTTGGGCTCCTCCTAAAAATCCCACATCAATTTCTCCGCGAACCAACATCGCGGTCACTTCAGGAAGACCTGTAGCCATGTCGGAATAGGCGCTTAAGGCAATGTCGTCGACAGATCGGGGCAAGGAGGACGGCGGAGTTAGCCTGACGTTCCCGGTCTCAGTAATAAAGACGAGTTGCGGCGCGTGGGTGCATTGGGCAAGATAAGTAGCGACCAACGGTAAACCATATCCGGCAAACACGATTTCACCGTTTTTAAGTTCCCGTGAAGCCGTAACACACATCAATTCATTTAACGAAAAAGCATGCATGCTTTTTGTAATCATAACACTCACCTCCAGCCATAATTTACGGATGCACTGAGAATCGGCTCTTTAAGCCGTAATTTTTCAAGTCTTTCGTAGCCGAAAAGTTTTACATAATGTTCAAGATAGGCTTTCCGATCTTCTAATTCATAAACCCACTCTGTCAAAAAGGCCTCGTGCGAATCAAATTTTTTTGATGCTTCTCCGGAAACGTTAAGTCGATAATCCCAATCGGCTTCATAAAAACCCGGCATATGAGACGGATGGGCTCCCCATGGTTCATGTACAACGGCCGCTACTTTCATCCCGGGAATCATCGTTCTGTTCGGATCATTGCGAATCAAATCGGAAGTAACCAGTTCTTCACAAGTAATAATCACTTTCTTAGCAGCCATGCCGGCCAGTTGATCCAACGAAAGCGCTCCCCACCGATGCGAATTTCCGTTTCCATCGGCTCGCTGCACATGCAGGATTGCAACATCGGGTTGTATGGACGGCACAACAGGCACTTCAATATTTTCATCAGGAGAAAAAGGATCATACGTAAAGCGAATGATCGAATTGTGCTCAATCATATCCGAACCGACCATTCCCATGAGTGGAACAAACGGAAGGTTATAATAACCGCCCAGCAACATCCCCACTATCCCCATATTGTTAAAGTCGTGGATCGTAAGCTTTTGCGGAATTCCTTCCTGCCATGCCCTGCGAATTGCATGGCTTCCCTTCGTTGCATCATTGCCGATCCAACTGATATAAACCTCATTGATACAACCGGCAGCGACCAGATGATCGCCAACTTCGCAGCTTGCCCCCGCAATAAGTTTCATATTTTTCTTTTCTTGCCTGATAATCTCATGGGCTGCCGCGTAGGGAACACTTCCCTGCCAACCGCCAATATAGATGAGATTTCCATCGTGAACATATCGACTGATTGCTTCTTTCATAGAACAGACTTTATCCATTGCTGATCCCCTTTCACTCAATAAATAGAAGCGGGGAATCCCCGGCAAAAGAAGCTTGATAAATTATTTCAACATCCTTTTCCGATACCCGTCTTGGGTTAATGGCTACATTTCCGCTCTTGAACGTATCTGTGATCATCTGCGGAAAAAGATTTTCCTTCACACCAACATCCTTGAACGATTTCGGAATACCAAGCTGATGGTTCAAGCCGATTACTTCTTCGACACCAGCCTTTGCAGTTTCAAGCACTCCACTGCGCCCGACAATTCCTAACGCTTTAGCAACAAGAGCATAGCCTTCAGGATTTCCGACAAGGTTAAAACTCATTACATAAGGCAGTAAAATTGCGTTCGCAACTCCATGCGGAACACCCGCAAAACCGCTGATGGGATGGGACATCGCGTGTACCAATCCCAAACGGGACAACGTAAAAGAAATCCCGGCAAGTGTACTTGCATACAGCATTTCACTTAGGGCTTTAACATTGCCGCCAGCAGCGGCAGGTCTAATCGCCTTGCCGATCATCTCAATGGCTTTAATCGCACACATGTCTGCGTACCAATTTTCAAGTTTATTCGTAAGCGCTTCGATTGCATGTGTCAAAGCATCCATCCCGGTAGCTGCAACCAGGGACGGGGGCAAGCTCGTGAGCAAATTTGGATCGAGTACCGCTACTTTTGGAATTAAATAGGGAGATATTATTGGAACTTTAAAATGGTATTCGTCGGTGACCACTGTTACATTCGTTACTTCTGATCCTGTTCCACAAGTAGTAGGTATGGCAATTAATGGCGGGAGAGGATTTTTTACTTTCCCCATCCCCCCCATACTGACGATTGGCTCGGAATTGGTAATGAGGGCGCCGGCTGCTTTCGCCGTATCGATCGAACTTCCGCCCCCCACGGCTAAAATACCGTCACACCTTTCTGAAATATAAAAATCCCTGGCTTGTTCCACACATTTTACATCGGGGTCCGGTACGACATTGTCGTATAGCACAGATTCCACCTTCGCATCGGCCAAGCTTTTCAGAATCTTGTCCAACAATCCGGCGTTGATTACCCCTTTGTCCGACACAACCATCACCTTGCTACACTTTAGTGAACGAAATTCACTACCTATGGTTATGCTGCTGTCCAAACCAAATTCGATCCGTACAGGTAAATGAATAGATGACAATTTGTTCACTCCTTTATTGCTGCCCTCTATTGGAATGCTTCGAAATAAGCATTTTTGTATTAGTGTTCCTTGCATTGAAAGACTCCTCGTTTAACATCCCAATAACCGGGCAATAAACAGTCTTTGAATCTCCGAAGTACCCTCGACAATTTCCAAGAGCTTCGCATCACCCAACATTTTTGATACCCTATGTTCTTTTGATAGTCCGATACCGCCATGAATCTGAATTGCCTGTTGAACAACTGACATTGCTGTCTCTGTAGCAAACAGCTTAGCCATTGAAGCTTCTTTGCGAAAATCTTTCTTTAAATCCGCAAGTTTCGCAGCCCTATATACCATTAGCCTCGCCGCATCAATTTGGGTCGCCATATCCGCCAATTTAAATGAAATTCCCTGATATTTCGAAATTGGCTTGCCAAACGCTTCTCTAATTTTGGCGTACTCTAAAGCTGATTCAAAGGCACCTTGAGCAACCCCCAGTGCACAAGCCGCTATACTGATTCTGCCATAGGTAATGGAAGTAAGGAGTTGTTTAACACCGGCTCCGCGCTCTCCCAAAATACAATCATCTGGAATAAACACATCTTCAAAAGTAAGTTCACGGCTGTCCGCAGCCTGCCAACCGATCGTATGAATTTTAGGCCCAACGCTGTAACCCGGCGTATTTCTCGGAATAATAAAACTTGATGTTTCATTTTTCCCATCTTTTGTACCGCTTACGGCAGCAATTACGGCTACTCCGTTAAGCTCGTTGCCGGAATTCGTAATAAACAGTTTACTTCCGTTTATGATCCACCCGTTATCCACTTTGGTTGCTCTTGTATTCATAGCTGCTGCGTCAGATCCGCCATTTGCTTCGGTTAATCCTATAGAACCGAGGAACTTACCGGTAGCCATGGGAACCAACCACTTCTGTTTTTGCTCTTCAGTACCAAAAAGATTGATCAGTGTAGACGGTGAACTATGAGCCATAACAATGGCAGAAATAGATGCATCTATCCGGGATAATTCTTCCAAGGCCAGTGCAAACGAAACCATTCCTTCCCCCATTCCGCCGTACTCCTCGGGATAAGGAATTCCAAAAACCCCCAATTCAGCAAGTCCTAGAATCATTTCCGTTGGAAATTTACCGCTATGGACATACTTATCGATTTCCGGAGAAATCTTTTCCTCCGCGTATTCTCTTACAACGTTTCTTAGCATTTCTTGTTCCTTGGTGAATTCTAACAACATAAGTGATTTACTCCTTTCAATTCAATATCAACAATAATGGCCTTGGATCATCGTTATTTATTGGGTTTCCCGCTCAGAACATGTTTGGCTTAAAATATCCGAGCAAACCACCTAAACTCTCGAATAAATAATAGTCCCCCCAAATCAGTTCACTTTCGGTTGCAACACCCAATTTTTTGTTAAAACACCCTCCCAGCAACATGCCCGGTCGTCTTCTGTCCTGCTCACTCGTAGGAGTTAAATAGTCTGAAACTAATCGAGTAATAGACTTAACTGCTGTTTCTTGATATACCTTACCCCGCTTTTCATCCTGAACAAGGCAGCTTAACTTTAACAACGCCGAAGCACCAATCGCCGTAGCGGACGTATCCCGGTTCGTATGGGGTTTTCCAGGGTCATCGAAATCCCAGAAAGCTACGCCATTATCCGGAAGATGACGAACCCACCAATCCGATACTTGAATGGCCGCATCCAATAATTTTTGTTCGTGGGGTGCCCACATATATGACAGAGTAAAATGCATCATCGCCCAAGCCTGCGCACGACCCCATGTACTGTTGTCACTATACCCTTTATGGGTATAACGGCGAATCAGGTTTCCTGATGGATCAAAAGTAGCAGATTGACAAACCGATCCGTCTTCCCGAATACACAATTCGATGTGCTTTAATGCATGATTGATCCCGATGTCAACCAGCGAAGTCTCGCCTATTTCCTTGGAAGCCCAGAAGAGCAGCGGCGATGAGATTACGCCATCAATATTCGTCTCCGTTGGCCCTACACTGCTCGCTTCTTCCGCCTCATCTCCAAGGGGGATTAACCCTGCATTCGAGTTATATTGCGAAGCGACCGATTTGGCCGCACGAATCGCAATGTCTTTCGCCATTTGATCACCGGCCAAAATGCTTCCAAGGATAGCACCATAATAGAATAGGAACCCTCGGAAAACCGTTTTTGACTCAATTCGCTGTTCCAACAATGCGGTCCACTCACGAGCCCAATTGAGGTATTGGGAATCTTTCGTTGAGGCTGCAGCTAACCAAAGCATTCCATTCCAGTAGCCCCCCGTCCAATCGCCTGACGGGGAGCAGGTCCATTCTCCCGTTTGTCCGTCGGCGTAGTGGGGAAATTTACCCTTTGTGCTGGCAGCTGTAATTTTTATACCTTCAAGAATTCGATGATAAGCCTCTCTTAGTAACTCTTTTTCCATCGGATCAAACTCCTTATATTCCCTCTCTACCATCATTATTTTTAGGGTTATAACCCAGTTTTTTGGAAACATTGCCGGTGGTTTCAAGTACATGCTGCACCAATTCCCGTTCCTTTGCCATTATTCGAATAGTTGGAGCACAAATACTTATAGCTGCGGCTATTTTTCCGTTTCTTGCAAATACGGGTGCCGCAATACACGAAATACCACTTTCGAATGTTTCAAAAGACAGGTAGTACCCTTTTTGACGGATCTGAGCCAATTCCAATTTTAGGATGTTGGGGTCAACCGTAGTATGGGGTGTATACGGTTCGAGTTTTGCGGTTGAAAGATATTGCTCCACCCTTTTTTCTTCACTAAATGCCAGCAATACTTTGCCCAATGCCGTTGAGTATGGCGGTGACGTTAAAGACAAATGAAACTGCAATCGTAAAGAAGAATCCTCACCCATAATTCGTTCCAGCAACACGACTACATTAGAATCAAGTACGCCTAAATGCACCAATTCATTTGTTTTGTTAGCCAGCTCCACCAGGTGAGGATGGGTTACTTTGCGTATATCCAACCTCTGTTCGAACGCATTGCCAAGCTCAAGGCATGCCAAACCCAATTGATATTTTCCAGTAGTTGAATCCTGGACAATAAATTCTTTTTCTTTAAGAGTCTCCAGCAATTTGAGCAAATAACTTTTCCTTATCTTTAAATTCTCTGAAATTTCGGCTAATGTATATTCATCTCTGTGCTTGAATGTTAATAACACATCCAGCGCGTGGGCAACGTTACCATAAGAGTTTGCGGCTCGATCGGAATTTCTGGACAATCGGTTGTCACCTCCTTAAAAAAATATCGATTTTTAAAATCGGGAAAATTTTCACACAATCACTTTCCCCCCCACTAGAATGAATATTGATAAAGGTGTTATACACTTTACGAAAGCGCATTCAATAACAAAAGGTCGTACTCTCAATATGTCCCTCCAAAAACGTTATATGTCCATTATATTTAGTGAACAATATTCACTAAATCTGGGTTTTCAAATGTTATTATAATATGCACTATTAAGTATAGCAACATGTTTCTGAACATTTTAAAATATAACCGAGCTCCATGGCCTTCTCCAGGAGCGTTTTTAGTTCTTTTAACCCAATCGACATCAATGCCTGGTAAAAATGATACTTGGAAGCCATTCAATTAAGCCAACTATACTAGTTAATATAATTCACCAAATCAAATAGTTGTTAGGGCATATTCGGTACATTTGTTTGATTCACCCCGGTGAAATTCGCCCGATATTCAACTTCCTTATAATTATAATGGGTATTTTGGGGCAGTTTTGCTTTTAATTTCGCTTCTAATAAATTCCCCTTTTCTTTATCTATCCAAATCTCCATTTCTGCACTGTCACCCTCAAACGCTATACCGTGTACGCTTTCAAAAAAAGTTCGTAAAGTCATATGAAACCCGACTTTGGAAACATCCTGAACCTTTTTGATGGTTTTTACAGACGAAAGCAAGTTTTTCCAAAACTCAATCGGATTGGACATTCCGGTTAATTCCCCCGCCGCGGGATGATTAATATCCATCTGTACCCAATGATCCTGTTCTTTATTGTGAAGGTCAATTCGGTTTGCAGTTAGATAGGCTTCGAAGGAAAAGAAATGATCTTCCTTCAACTTAACCTGCACTTCAAAAAAACTTTGCTTAGGCTGCTGCTGAATTTTACCGCTTAAGTGAAGTTGTTCGATCCCGTCCGTTTCGACAAATTCCTCTACCTGATAGGAGTTCCATTCAGCGGCCCGGACAACAGAACGATGGATTTGATTCCAATCGGCTTTTGCTTTACTGGGAGCCACCTGATAGCCGGCGTAAGCAATTATTACCCAGGCTGAGACAACAAATACCCAAAATAACAATCTCTTACCCGGTTTCAATATACCCGTCAAGATCATATCGTTCTGCCGCCTCCCAATATCCCAATTCCCGTGTGTTTACAAATTCAATTCTCTCCACCCATTTAATCGATTTGTACCCATACATTCCCGGATGAAAGAGACGACATGGGGCGCCTTGACTCGGCGTCAACGGTTTACCGTCGAGATGAAAAACAAGTAAAACATCCTGATTCATTAATTGATTCAACGTATAGGTTTCCGTATAGAGTTTGTCTGATGAGTACATTTTTACAAAAATCCCCTCTGCCTTCGGTTTCACTAACTCAACGAACTGCGGAAAAGGGATTCCGTTCCACTCGGCACCTATTACGCTCCAGCCGGTTACACAATGAAAATCTCTGACAATCTTGCGCCACTCCATATGTTTCAAATCCGAAAAAGAAAACTGGCGAGGGGTCTCTACCAATCCATCTACAGTCAGTTTCCACCCGGTTTCCTCAAACTTCGGGATCTCACTTGTCACTTTAAAAATTCGAAAATATCCCCTTCTCCGATTCAACATTTGAACAGTCTCTTCTTCCGTCAGAAAAGGCCTTAACCACTTCAACAGAAACCCAAACATAAAAAACTGAACGGCACCGGCCGTGAAAGTTAAAAATTCTCGTCTGGACATGTATTTACCGGTAAATTTTACTGCTGTGCGGTCTCCAAACCGTTTTTTCAACAGCTTCCAGGAGATATGCAGGAATACCCATGGTACTATAACCACGCTCAACCAATCATGAACCAGTAACGCCCCGATTCGATAATCCAAAAAAACGGGATGATTTTGCCACAACACCACCCCTGAAACACTCCAAATTAGCGCAAAGATATACATAATGGCAATATGAAGCCTTTTCAATCCGGCTTTCTTTAGGACAAACATATACTTGCCTACGGGAAAAGCGGAATATATTAAAAAAAGAGCATAAAATGAAGCCAGGACTAAATGAACATTTCGTACATCTTTCTTTGAGATAAACGGTACCCCCGCAAAATAAAGGATTACACCGGTGGCCAACAACAAGAATATAAAAACCGCGTGAATCCAATGGAGAAACGCCAACTGTTTTCTCATAGACTCCTTCCTTTCATGGAGAAAGTCTATTAAGGCAAACCCAAGGATTTTCTCCCTGGGTTTGCCTTGACCACTATGCTTTTACAAATACCGTTTTGATCGAAGTAAAAAATTCGATCGCCGCTTGCCCCTGTTCGCGCGAATGCGAGCTGGATTGCTTCATGCCGCCAAACGGTGCCTGCAGTTCCACTCCGGCGCTCTCCGCATTGATCCTCACAAGACCCGCCTCGATTTCGTTGATAAAAGACAGCATGTTTCCGATGTCTTTCGTGAAAATCGAGGCACTAAGACCGAACTGAACGTCGTTTGCCAGCTTCAACGCTTCTTCGATCGTGTCAACTTTGATCAACGCAAGCACCGGACCAAATATTTCTTCCTGAGCAATTGTCATCGATGGAGAAACATTCTCAAATACCGTGGGTTCAACAAAGAAACCGCCTTCAAATTCTTTTCCTTCCGGCTTCCCGCCGCCGCAGAGAAGTGTGGCTCCTTCCTCAATCCCTTTCTGAATATAGGAAAGGACCGTGTTTAATTGACTTTCACTGGCACAAGGCCCCATCCACGTATCAGGATGCATTCCGTCCCCAATTTTGATTTGTTTTACTTTAGCCAGAAGCTTTTCTTTAAACGCATCATAGATCTCGCTTTGTACAAACACCCGGCTTGTGGCCGTGCATTTCTGGCCGGTGGAGCGCAGACCGCCGCTGATGGTCGCATCGACTGCCAGATCCAGGTCGGCATCTTTCAATACAAGAACCGGATTTTTACCGCCCATTTCAAGCTGATATTTCGCTCCGCGGGCAAGAGCCCCCTGACCGACCATCTTCCCTACCTGGTTAGAACCTGTGAATGTGATGCCGTTGACGTCCGGGTGATCGATGATTCCCTGCCCTATTACTGAGCCGCTGCCCGTAACCATGTTTACAACACCTGCAGGCAATCCTGCTTCATCCATACATTCTATGATTTTAGCGGCAGTTACGGCTGTTTCCTGTGCAGGTTTAAGAACCAGGGTATTTCCGTAGACAAGAGCGGGTGCCATTTTCCAAATCGGAATCGCCACAGGAAAGTTCCATGGTGTGATAACTCCTACCACACCAATAGGCACTCGGGTTGTAAACATCAGTGCTTCACTGTCGCTGGACGGAATTACATCCCCAATCTTGCGCATTCCTTCACCTGCATAATAGTGGAGAATCGCAATGCCTCTTGCCGTTTCTCCTTTTGCTTCCGGGTAAGTTTTTCCCATTTCCCTGGTCATGGTTTCCGCTATTTCATCGAGCCGTCTTTCCAATGCGTTGGCGATTTTATAGAGATACTCCCCTCTCGCCGGACCGGACAGCTTTCGCCATAGCACCTGCGCTTTCTTCGCGGCTGTCACCGCTTTATCCAAGTCTTCGATACCGGATTTCTGTATATACCCAACAATATCGTATTTATTGGCCGGATTCATACTTTTTTCAACCTCACCCGTTGAAGCCGGCGTCCATTCCCCATTAATGTAATTATTGTATGTCTTCACTTGTGTTTGCACGGTCATCATTACTCTCCTCGCTGCTTGCTTGTTGACAAACAGGGTTATTCAATACACCAATACCCGAAATTTCAATTTCTATCCGATCCCCGTCGTTGAGGGTAAATTCATTTGGCGGAACAATACAAGTCCCTGTCAACAGAACAGTACCGTCGAAAATTACATTGTCCCTGATGAGATAAGAAACCAGTTCATCAAATTTTCTCTTAAGTTGTGACGTATTGGCGGTTCCTTCCACAACCTGTTCTCCGTTCCGGAAGATTCTGCAGGAAATCCGGAAATCATATGGATCCTCCACGGTTTCCGCCAACCGGATTGACGGTCCGATCGAACAAGAATTTCTCCAGATTTTGGCCTGAGGAAGATACAATGGATTTTCTCCTTCAATATCCCGGCAACTCATGTCATTCCCAATCGTATACCCCAAAATTCTTCCTTCTCTATTAATCACCACTCCAACCTCCGGCTCGGGAATCTGCCAGTTGGAATCACTTCGCAAATATACGGGCCGGTTGGGTCCAACCGTGCGGGCGGCTGTTGACTTAAAGAATATTTCCGGACGTTCTGCCTCATACACTTTATCGTAAAATGTCGTTGCGTCCAGTTTACCGCCGGTAGCTTCATAGTTCCGGGCATCTCTGCTTCTCTCATAGGTTACGCCTGCAGCCCAGACTTCAGGGGCCTCAATTGGAACAAGCAGATCCAAATCTTCCAAACCCGCAGTAAGAGGAGCGGAATCTTCCATGATCTGTTGAATAAGACTGATGGGACTGATTCCTTGCTTTTCCGCCTCGTTGATAAAACTGAGAAAATCCTGATAGGGCAGCCGGTAAATTTTGCAATCATCAGTTACAGCCGCAAGAGCAGGGACAGATTTATCTTCGGCAAATCGAATGATACGCATAGTTCCTACCTCCCATTCTTTTCTGATTCTAAGCGGTCTTCGAAGGGAAAGCGGAATCTGCATTTCCCGCTTTGCGAACCCCCAGATAGACCCCCGTTAAAACACTTGCAAGTCCGATAATGTGCACAAACTTAATGGTCTCACCTAAAAATAAAACTGAAAAAATCAAACCTGACACAGGCAGCCAGTTGAGAAAAATCGCTGTTCTCCCAACCCCGATTCGTGCAATGCCTATATACCAAAAAACATTCCCAAGCGCAGTTGATGCGACTCCGGAAAAAAGAACGAGCAACCAGGGCCCCCAACCGGGAAACCAGTTGTCTATCTGATAGAAAGACGGGGTAATAGCCGAGTGAATAAATAGCATCACTGTCCCTAAGAGGTGCATATAAGAAGCAATCACCAATGGATCCATTTCGTCAGCTATCTTACGAATGCAGATGGTACCGAATACATAGCAAAACATTGAGAAAGCCAAAATCAAATCTCCCAGACTCGCAGGTCCAATCGTTGATCCGCTCTTGTTAAGAACAACAACGCATACTCCGAATAATCCGATTAAAATCCCTGAGGTTCGGGTCAAAGTTAATTTCTCTCCGTAAAACATGGACGCTAACAAAACGGAGAAAAGAGGGTTTAAGGCAAGGATCAGCGATCCGTTCGTTGCTGTGGACAGATCCAACCCCAAAGCCAAAGTGAACTGATGAATATAAACAAGAAGAAAACTGGCAAGCCCTATCCATAACCATTGACGCAACGTTAACCGGGGAAAATTTCGGAATCTGATCCAAGTAAACAGCCAGATGGCCAAAAATGCGATTCCCATCCTCAGCACGGTCACTAAATTTACGTCAAAATAACCTGTCAACGTCTTGATAATCACCACGTTCAAACCCCAGATTGACGCCGTATAAAACAAAATCATGTAGACGACCCGGTCTGATCGATCAACTCCCACATGCAGGACCCCTTTTCATTCCGGAGGCATACATGCCTTATTTGGCAAGCGCCCCCCCATCGACTGATAATATGGCTCCCGTTGTGTATCGGTTTTCCGGCAGAGCAAAATAAAGTGCCGCCTCGGCGATATCTTCGGGAACTCCAAGATACGGAGTGAGCCGCCTCAGTAAAAATTCTTCTCTCATCAAAACCGGATTTGCATGACAATCAATAACCCGCTGCACCATTGGAGTTTCCACTGTTCCCGGACAAATGCAGTTTATCCGAACGCCGCTTCCGGAATGATCCACAGCCATTGCTTTTGTCAATCCAACGATTGCAGCTTTTGCGGCACAGTAAGCGGAACGATCCTTAAATCCCTTTAATCCCGCTTCAGAGGAAATATTGATGACCGAACCCTTCCTTTGTTTCACTAAATACGGCATTGAATAATGACTGACAAGATAGGTGGAAGTGACATTAGTTCGAAACACGTTTTCCCATTGATCCGGTGTCATGTCAATAACAGTTCCCGGAACAACAAGACCTGCATTATTCACAATTATAGTAAGGGTTCCAAAGTGACGAATCACCGAATCCACCATGTTCTTTACATCTTTGTCGCTGGTTACATCCACGGAGAAAAAGGAAGCGGTGCCGCCACGAGATTTTATGGCGGACACTACCGCCTCTCCCCGTTCCTTATTTCGACCTACAACAGCAACTTTGGCCCCTTCTTCCGAGAAACGTCTGGCAATCGCTTCTCCTATCCCTGAAGTAGCCCCGGTAATAACAGCAACTTCCCCGTGTAATCTCATCAATTCCTTTCCTCCTGTGTCATAATGCTTTCGCAAGAAGGGCTGCCGTATCCTTTACGTTTGGGGTTCTGGGGTTAATTCGGACCAGCCGTTCAATCGACAGAGCACTCTCAACGATTTCCCCGATTTGTTCGTTCTTAATGCCGATCTCTGACAGTTTTGTCGGCAATCCCAAAACCTTGAGCAGCCGGAATACCGCCTCGACGCTCCGCACTGTCTTTTCCTGTTGCGGCAGTTCCGATGGTTCCCCCAAGAATTCCGCTATCCTGGCAAACTTTTCGGGACACACGGCAGCGTTATATTCCATTACGTACGGGAGCAGGACTCCGATGATCTCCCCGTGCGCTTTTTTCGTCTTTTCCGCGATAGGATAGGCCAGAGCATGAATCAGGGAAGTTCCGGAATTTGTAAAAGCAAGCGCTGAATACAAGTTTCCCAACAACATGTTGGATCGGGCTTCCAAATTGTCCCCCTGGTGCACCGCGATCGGTAAATTTGGGGCAATCAGCCGGATGGCCTTTTCTGCAAAAAGATCGCTGGTCGGATTTGAACCTTGATAAATTAAATTCTCTTGTCCATGGAGATAGCGATAATCCTTTGCAAAATACGCCTCAATTGCCTGCGATAAAGCATCTATTCCGGTACAGGCGGTAATAAAGGCAGGCAGTTTTAGCGTAAGTCCCGGATCCAACAAAGCAACTTCGGGTCGCAAATGATGATCCGAAATCCCGACCTTCAGATTCGATTTGTCATCTGTTACAACCGCAACAGGAGACACCTCCGATCCTGTTCCGGCTGTAGTCGGAATCGCTATGACAGGCCGGACTTTGCCCGGAACTTTATTCTCGCCGTAGTAATCGGATGGATGCCCGCCATAAGTCAAAAGCAAGGAAGTGATCTTGGCCAGATCGATACAAGAGCCTCCTCCAAGTGCAACAAGCAGATCAGGTTGATACGGTTGCAGGTGTGAAAAACAGCTCAACACAGATGACATAGTCGGCTCGGGAACGGCTTGATCATAGATAACCGGTTTGATATCGGCTTTCTTTAATACCTGAATGGCTTGATCTAAAATCCCGGCCCGTGTAATACCCGGATCGGTAATAATAACAATTTGATTCGCCTCAAACTTTTGGATCACATTAGGCAGTTGTGTAATAGAACCATGACCGAATAGAATTGAGCCCGCGCTATGGAATTTCCAGACATCATTCATGTCGATTCCTTCCCACTCGTTCCAATTCCATTAATGCAGATTTGCCCTGGAGGACGACCTGCTTATTTTGATTGGTAACAACTGTTTCCAAAAGAAGAATTCCTTTTTCAGTTTTCTTTCCTGTTACGGTCAATGTGACGGTAATCGTGTCAGCGATGTAAACAGGACCTTTAAAATTGAGTTCCTGACCTACGTAAACAAAACCCGGCCCGGTTAACTTCGTATGCGTTGTTGAAATGATGGCTGCCGTAAACATCCCGTGCACCACCCGGCGGCCAAACGGGGTTCCAGAGGCAAATTCGTCATCCATATGAAGTGGATTTAAGTCTCCTGACAGATGTCCAAAAGCATTCACATCTTCTTCGGTAATCGTGCAAACTGTAACTTCCTGTTTTCCAATTTCGATTTCTTCAAACTTCAATAGGGAAGCAGCCATGTCCCCCATCCTTTCAAATTACTTTTCATTGATTTCCTGTTTACCCGGTTGTGCAGCCACAATGCGGTCTTCAATGAATTTTTGAATTTCCGCTTCGGAGAACCCGTATTCCCGCAAGATCTGTTCTGTGTGTTCTCCCAACCGCGGCGGGTATTGCCGCACAGCCGGTACCTGACCGTCAAAGCGTATAGGGTGGCTTAACAAACGAATGTTGCCTGCATCAGGGTGTTCTACTGTCATAATCATTTTGTTCCATTCCACCTGCGGGTCTTTTTCAATTTCTTCGTACCCGTTAACAGGCGCACACCAGATATCCGTTTGTTCGAAAACGGCAAACCATTCTTCGGTAGTTTTTTTCTTGATTTCTTCGCAAATGATTTGATTTACCTCTTCCCGCTTAAGCATCTGATCCTTTTCCGAGTACCGTGCCAAGCTGTTTGAATGAAACGCTTTTGCCAACTTTTCTATCGGAGTCAGGGAAATGGCAATCCACCCATCCAACGTCTTATAAATTCCGTAGGGAGCCTGGTGGAACCGGCTTCCCAATCCGGTATTGCTGCGTTCCCAAAGCGGTCCCTTGTTTAAATAGTACGTTAAAGGTTCAATCTGCAAATCCAAAGCGGCATTTAGAAGATTGCTTTCCACTTTGCAGCCTTTGCCTGTTTTTTCCCGATTGAATAATGCTGCCACGATTCCAAAGGCTGCCAATACGGCTGCGTGTTGATCAACAGCGGCTGTTCCGACCGGGGTGGGCGGGGCATCTTTTGCCCCGTTCAACGTAGCCAAGCCGCTCATTGCCTGCAGGAGAAGATCCTGTCCGGGACGGTCACGGTACGGTCCATCAGACCCATAGCCCGTACAGGAACAGTAAATCAATCGGGGATTGATTTCCTTCAAAGTTTCATATCCAAAACCGAGCCGGTCCATTACGCCGGGACGAAAATTTTCAACCAGTATGTCCGCTTCCATTACTAAACGCTGAATAATCTCTTTGCCTGTCTCGGTCCTGAGATCTATCGACAAACTTCTTTGATTGCGGTTTCCCAACAAGAAAAACACGCTGACATCATTGACAAAAGCGTCAAAACCGGACCAATGACGCTCAAAAGCACCTTTAGGCGATTCAATTTTAATCACATCCGCCCCTAAGTCAGCCAGCATCTGAACAGCTGAAGGTCCTTGCAAAAAATGGGTAAAGCTCAGAACTTTCACTCCGTTAAGCATGGTTCACGCCTCCCTGTTCGTCGACAGTTTCTACTTGACCATCATTCGCGCAATAATCACCCGCTGGATTTCCGAAGTCCCTTCCACAATCTCCAGCACCTTGGCGTCACCAAAAGCGCGTGATACGGCATATTCACTCATAATCCCGTAGCCGCCGTGAATCTGAATCGCTTGATGGGCTGCCTCCATCGCTTTCTCGGTGGCAAACAGCTTAGCCATGGATGCATCTTTGTCAAAAGACTTCCCTGCATCCTTTAGTGCCGCGGCATGATAAATCATTAATCGAGCTGCTTCGGCGTGAGTTGCCATATCGGCAATTTTGAATTGAAGCGCTTGAAAGTCGGTCAATTGCTTTCCGAATGCGGTTCGTTCCTTCATGTAAGAAATTGAACGATCCAAAGAACCTTGCAGAATTCCAAGTCCCATGGCAGCAATTAAAATTCTTCCCGTACTAATTGTAGATAACGTTTGTTTTAAACCCGCTCCCCGGTCGCCTAACAGATTTTCTTTCGGAATTCGGCAACTGTCAAAAAACAGTTCCCAGGTATCCGAAGCACGCCATCCGATTTTATTCAGCTTTCGCCCGTAAGCGAATCCGGGAGTCCCTTTCGGTACAATAAAATTTGAAATTTCATTGCGACCGTCCGCTTTTTTGCCTGTAACCGCTGCGATTACGACCGGGCCGGTCACATCGGTTGCTGAATTGCTGATAAAAATCTTTGAACCGGTAATCACCCATTCATCGCCTTCAAGTATGGCGGTAGTTTGTATCGCCGCCGCATCGGAACCGGCATTCGGCTCCGTTAAGGCTATGGCTCCAATTTTTTCGCCTGTGAGAATCGGACGCAGGTAGGTTTGTTTTTGCTCCGTTGTCCCGAAATTACTAAGCAGACTTGCTACAGAAGAATTTGCCATGATGGAGTTTGCCACGGCACAATCGACCCGGGCCAACTCCTCAAGTACAATAACAAATGAGAGCCAATCTCCGCCGCCGCCTCCAAATTCTTCATCATAGGGAAGTCCGATCAGCCCCAACTCACCTGCCATTTTCCATATTTCGTAAGGAAATGACTGATCTTCCCAAAGTTTTTCAGAAATCGGAGCAATTTCACTTTCCGCAAATTCCCGCACCATTTTGCGAATCATATTTTGCTCTTGGGACAGATTCACCAACATCGCATTACACCTTCTTTTCCTTGTTTCGGTTTAGAAAAGCTTCAAATCCTGCCTTGGCATGCGAGGCACTGAAATTAACGGAATAAGCTTGCGCCTCATAGCGAAAACCGGCCGCCAAATCCAGTTCCACACCACGATTTACAGATTGCTTAGCCATTTTTAAACTAAAGGATTCTTTAGAGGCCAGCGTTTTTGCGAGTTCCATCGTAACTTCACGCAATTGTTCCTTTGGCACCACCCGGTTGACAAATCCGAATTCCCGGCAGTTGTCGGCTGTGTAGTAGTTACCCGTGAATATCATTTCTTTTGCCCGGTTCAGTCCGAGTTTTTTCGCCGCGAGTTGAGTGCCACCCCATCCCGGCATCGTATTTAAATTAATTTCCGGAAAACCGAACTTGGCGTTATCGGAAGCGATAATCATGTCGCACGAGAGAGCAAGTTCAAATCCGCCTCCAAGAGCATATCCGTTCACCATTGCAATCACCGGTTTCGGAAATTCATGGATGCGAAGGAACGTAGTTTGCCCGGCCACCATTTGTTCATAAGCACCGATTGTGTCAAGCCCCGCCAGTTGAGTTAAATCGTTTCCCACCACAAACGCCTTTTCCCCGGCACCTGTTATCACCAATGCTTTTACCGCATCGTCTTTTTCCGCACGATCCAGCATTTCATTTAATTCTTTCATAACCTGTGGACTGAATGCATTGAGTTTATCGGGGCGGTTGATCGTTGCAACCATTACCCCACCTTCCGTTTCAATCAAAAGCGTGTTAAACGTGGACGATTTCATATGGATATCTCCTTACCGTTTCGGGATCACTGGCAATCGTGCGATGTCTGATTTCATCTGCCTCAAGCCAGCTAACAACCCGGAAAAGGAAGTTTTCATCGTTTCGTTGCGGGTAGTCCACACGGAAATGGCTTCCCCTTGTTTCTTTTCTCAACCTCGCTGCTCTGGAAATAATCTCTCCCACCAACACCATATTTTCTGCCTCAATTGCATGCATTAACTCTTTGTTATTGTTGATAGACATAGCATTTTTACACTTTTCGCGCAGAGCGGTGAGCTTTTCAATCGCTGTGTTCAAGCTTTCTTCACTACGCGTAACCAGTACGTAGCGCCACATGATTTCCTGCAATTCCTTTTTGATATGATGAGGCTTTACTGTCCCTTTTTTCACGCTCATCATCAACAGGCGATTTTTTTCCTCTTCAATCTGTTGAATCGGTAATGGACACAACTCATTTTGGCTGGCATATTCAGCGGCAAAACGACCGGCTCTCTTTCCATATACCTGACAGGTAAGAATCATATTTCCGCCCAACCGGTCCGCACCATGTGGTCCGCCTGCAGTCTCCCCGGCGGCAAAAAGTCCCTGGATTGTTGTGCGAGCCTTCTCATCAATGAGCAGTCCGCCGTTAATCGCATGACCCAAGATGGCAACTTCTACAGGTGTCTTCCTGAGATCCAGATTGCGGTTTTCAAGCAACCACTTTACCGTAATATTCCAGGATTTTCGAAGCTCTTCCCCACGCGGCGTTTTTGGCAGATCCTCTTCGCTGACTCCTGTAAAATCAACGATTACTCCACCGTGCGGCCCCCCTCTTCCTTCCTTTATCTCTGTCTGGATGGCAATATCGATCCATTGCGAACCGTCATAACTGGAAAAAGGATAGTGGCCGGAACGAAGGTCCATACATCGCTCTACGGTCATTCCTTCCGGCAAATAGTTTTGAATAAACTCATCACCGAGGCCATTTGTTACTTTTGGATGAAGAGCCCATAGCCACGAATTGAACATATTTTTACAAGGATAAATCAGCCCCGGACCGACCTGCATAAACTCCATATTGATCAGCTCGGCACCCGCTCGGAAACCGAGTGAGTAGCCGTCGCCTGTAATATCAGCCGGGTTAATATTATAGGAGAAAAGCTGACCTGCTCCACCCGTACCCATAACCACTGCCTTGGCATGAAACACAATGTTTTTTCCTTCGCGATTGATTCCCATGGCTCCCACGATCCGATTCTTTTCCACCAAGAATCGAGTGAGTATGGTCCACTCATAGATCGGTATCTTGCGTTCAAGAATCTCACGTTTTTGCTCGTGTACAATCGGTTCCGCATGTCCGGGAATCAAGTGCATGCGAGGTTTTGTGGCAAAGCAGCCCAGAACCTCAAAATATTTACCGTCTTCGTCTTTGTGAAACGGTACATTCATTTTTTCTAAGCCCCTCAGGGATTGAGGGGCCTCCTCTGCCAAGATTTTAGCCAGTTTGGGATCAGCCATCCCTGCGGCTGCTCTCATGATGTCAGCAAAATGTGTCTCCGGAGTGTCCTCAGGATCCACCACTCCGTCGGCAACATTATAACCGGCAATTTCAGCGATCTTATAAGCGCTGGCGCCGCTTGTTCCAAAAGCTCCTTTCATCACAACGACCACCGAAGCACCATTGTCGTGTGCCTCTATCGCGGCCCGGCCTGCTGCGGCTCCTCCTCCGATGACCAGGACATCACATTGTACGACCATTTTTTTGCGTCACTCCTTCTAAATCTAACCCTCATAACCACTAGCCGGCGCAAACGCAAAATTGCAAACGTTTACAATCTATACTTGTTTTTTACAAGACTTTCAGATACGTTCTTCCTTCAGCCACGACAACCCCCACCTGATTGGTTACGGTTGCCCTGAAAATGCAAGTGTTTCGCTCTTCTTCCTTCTCAATTAAATCCAGACGGGCTGTTACCGTGTCGCCAAGATACACCGGAGCCGTAAAAGTAATGTCATAACGGTACGATACGGCACCAGGTTCTGGTACGCGAGCAGCCATATAGCCCATGACGGTTGCCAGAAAACCGACCGATAGAGCCCCTTGGGCAATCCTCTTCCCAAAACGGGTTTTTTGGGCAAATTCTTCATTCAGATGAACACCGTAAAAATCCCCTACAATCCCGGCAAATCCGTAAACGTCATATTCGCTTACCGTCTTGGAAAATTCAGCGGTATCTCCAAGTTTGAAAATATCCATGTTAGGTCGTTTCGCCACCGGAAAACATCCTTTCTCTCCGTCATTGTTACTTCTGTTATTTACCCGCCTTTTGCTTTGCCGCCTGGATTTCATCAAACAGTTTCTTTCCATCCGGGATTTCTTTCAGCAGTTGATCGTAAGTTTTCTCAGACACCTTCTTAAACTGGGTTAAATCCGGTTCAGTAACCTGCACACCCGCTTTTTTCATTTTCTCAATGGAATCGTCGTAAGCCTTTTTGTAGTAGTCAATTCCGTACTTCAGAGCTTCATTGGCTGCCTCTTGCAGTACCTTCTGCTGGTCAGGTGTCAACTTATCCCATTTTGCTTTCGAAATGATGAGAAGAGCCGGCAGGTAATGAACCTTTGTTTTGTTGTAATACTTTGATACCTCAATAAATTTGTCTTCTACAAACTGGTCAGGTGATGTATCCGCCCCGTCAACGACTCCTTGCTGCAGCGACAAATACACTTCGGAATACGCCATCGGGGTGGGTTGAGTGCCAAGCGCTTCATATGCCTTCACATAGCCAGGCGACTGCATAATCCGGATTTTAAACGATTTTATATCGTCGACAGATTTAATTGGCTTTGAAGAGAACACGTTTCGTTCCATCACGGAGAGCCATCCCAAACCAACCAGACCATGTTGCGGCAGCATGCCCAGATATTTTTTGCCGACTTCGCCACCGAGAACTTGATTGGCCTGGTCAATACTGTCGAAAAGGTATGGCAGGTCAAAGATTGAATACTCCTTAACCGTGTTCTCAAGCGGGGCCTGCGCCGTAACGAGCATTCCAATGGAACCGGTGCGAGCCGACTGAATCATCTTCACCTCGCCGCCCAGCTGAGATTGCGGAAAAACACTGATCTTAATAGTTCCGTTTGACTTTTGGGCGGCAAGTTCCGCCAGTTTGGTCGCCATCGCCTGATAATGACTTTGAGGCGACAAGGTATGACCCAAGTTTAATTCGACAACTTCTGTAGACTTTTTAGATTCGGTCGGAGCACTGGTGGGGTTACTGCCACATCCAACCAGAATAGTGCTCAGAGTAAACACGGATGCCAAAGCGGCAGTCAACACTTTTTTCTTCATTATTTCAATCCTCCTTTTCCATAAAAAACCAAAAACTGCTTGATCCATCCGCGACACCGTCTGTCCTTCCAACAATCTGTATGTACTTGGATCCACCTCCTCTTCGATCTATTCCCAATATTGCGATTATTTTATATATACACTCCCTGCTCTTATTACATAAATGATGGAAGCCACAGAGAAAGGGAGGGCACATAACTGATGATTAACACATCAAGAGTTAAAACACCTAAGAAGAGCAATACAGGACGAGTCAATTGACTCATTTTTAAATTGGCAATTTGACAAGCGACAACCAGGTTTACTGCTACCGGTGGAGTCAACATTCCGATAGCTACGTTAACCACCATGATGATTCCGAAATGAACCGGGTCAATTCCAAATTGAACAGCAATCGGCGCTAAAATTGGGGCAACAATAATGATAGTAACTAAAGCTTCCATTAACGTTCCCGTAATAAACAAAAAGATATTGACTAACAGTAAAAATACAATCGGATTATCTGAAAATTGTGCTATAGCTTTTCCGAGTTTTTGTGGAACTTCTTCCACGGTTAAGATGTAACCAAAAATTGAAGCATAAGCTACAATCAACATAATAATGGAGGTTGAAACAGCTGATTTTCCAAGAATGGGCATTAAATCTTTCCATTTTATCTCACGATAAACAAACATACCAATGATAAACCCGTAAACCACCGCAATGACAGCCGCCTCTGTTGGTGTAAACACACCTTTATAGATGCCCCCGAGAATAATCACCGGCATGACCAGGGCCAGAAATGAGTCCGTAAATGCAATCCACAGATCTTTCAACCATTGACGTTTGCTTGAACGATTAACAATATCAAAACCTTTCACTCTCGCAACAATGATAATGGTCAAAATAAGGGAAAGACCAATTAAAATGCCTGGGATAAAACCGGCCATGAACAGGCTGCCAATTGATACATTCGCAACAAGACCGTAAACAACCATCGGAATAGATGGAGGGATAATCACTCCGAGCTCACCGGCGGAAGCACAGGTTGCCGTTGCAAACGGTTTTGGATACCCCTTTTTCCCCATTTCCGGAATCAATGTCGAACCGATAGCTGCGGTTGTGGCAGCAGACGAACCCGAAATAGTTGAAAAAAACATGGCGGTTAACACAGCCACCGAACCAAGTCCGCCTCTGAACCATCCCACCAAAACATTCGCCAGTCTGATTAAACGTCTGGACATGCCGCCAGTCTGCATCAGATTGCCTGCCAAGATAAAAAAGGGGATGGCCATCAGGGGAAAGGAGTCCAAACTTTCAAATACGCTTTGAGCCAAAGTAATGAGGGGAAGATCTTTCACTTGTAATGCCACCAGGGATGAGAATCCCAAACAAACCGCAATGGGAACGCTAATTAATAAAAAGATCAAAAGAGAAATGAACAATGTTGAAATCATACGGCTGCCTCCTTTCCATCGCTCTTATAATCCGCTAACGCTGCTTCTACTTCTTCGTCTGAGGTATCCCGAATGTCTTTCTTATTCACATAAGCATCGACTAGGATTGTAATCGTATTTACTATCATTAATCCTGCCCCAATTGACATGGCGGAGTATACGTAAGACATTGGCACTTTCATGACCGGGGCCGTTTCTGAGAGCCCGAATTGTGTCCATTCTAAACCAATAACAAAAATGCAAGCATAGAAAATAAGAGATGTAATATGCGCACCTATTTTTATCAGTTTGCCAACCAAAGGCGGAACAGCGTGAATCAATGCTTCAACAGCATTTGAATCGGCTTTGCGCGCAGCCACGGCTCCACCTATAAAAACGAGCCAAATCATAAGATAGCGAGCTAATTCTTCTGTCCAAGGGGCGGAAATCTGCTCACCAAATGAGGTGAGAAAAAATCGAACCAGCACTTGATAAAACACCACCAAGGTCATCACCCCAAGGGCCAATCCGACCAGAATCTCGAGCCATTTGTTTACCTTATCCACCCATCTCACAAACGCCATGCACTCCATCCCCCTAGAGTTATAGTTGATAATTTTGATAGCTTTTTAAATGTGAGCCGCATGAGCGGCGAATCACAAGTTCAGGTTGAAGAGTGATTTTCCACGGACTTATGGCTTCACTTTCATTGCCATTTAACTTGTTCTCAATCTTTTGCATAAGGCGTTCGACTGCCAGCCTTGCCATTTCTTCGGCTCGTTGCCCTACTGTGGTCAGGCTGATCAGACTATGTCCCGACAGACGGAGGTTATCAAAGCTGGCTAAAGCCACATCTTCCGGCACGCGGTAATTTTTGTTCAATAAATATTCCATTGCATCGAGCGCCAAGAAATCTGCAGTGGTAAAAATCGCCGTCGGTTTTATTTTTCCGCCGAACATTTTATCCATTGCTTGCTGCACTTTGTTTTCCGGTTCCGAAAAATCAATTTCATGAACGAAATGGTCAAAGGTTTTTAACTTGAATGCATCCAGGGCTTGGCGGTATCCTGCAACCCTGCCTTCCACCGTGTCGAACGCAAGCGGGCCGTGTAAGATGCCGACTCTCGTATGGCCCAGCTGAATCAAATGTTTAACCGCTTCAAAAGAACCCTTTACGTTGTCTTGAACTATGTAATCCGCATCTTCATGACCATTGCGGCGGTTATAAAGAACATAAGGGATCTTGCTGTCACGGAGGCGGCTAATCGGATCATCTTTGAAAACAGAACCGATAATCACTCCATCTACGCGCTTTGTAATCAAGAGATCAATATATTCTGCCATCTTCCAGGGCTTCTCTTCTGTCACGCATAAAGTTACATGACAGTTATATCGTTCTGCCGTCTTCACAATCACCTCAGCAGTCTCAGCGAAAAACGGATTGCCAAGCCCCCCTACAATCAGACCAATATTATACGTTCTTCCCTTAACCATACTTCTGGCAATCAAATCGGGATAATAATTCAACTCATCAATTACTTTCAGAACTTTTTTTCTTGTCGATTCCTTTACAAAAGGATAATTATTAATAACTCTAGAAACTGTGGCGGTAGACACTCCGGCCTTTTTTGCAATATCAACGATTGTTGAATTCATAACTCCACCTAATTTCTTTTTATTATTCATTGTAAGGTTTTGCACTTTACGATTGTAAACGTTTACAAAAAATGCTTATAGCAATATTTATTCATTTCCATTCTATTCTGTTAGAAGGCAGGGCAATAAAGGACAAAACCGGATGCTCTTTCAATAAAAACGATAATCAAGTCAAGGGAAAAAATGAACAGTTCGAAGTTTTTTGTAAGCGTTTACAATCCATTTGAACATACCCATCTTGCTTTATCAATTTACAGCGGGGGTCCCTTATATGTTGTGATTATTTTATAACGACATCTACCAACCGGTCAATAGTTTTTTGAAAATTTGTGTTTTCGAAATTTAATCCTCCGATGATGTACTTCAGCCCGGCGAAAGGGGTTCGGGACTTCACGTCGAATAATTCTTTAATGCAGAAATTGAATTTGCCAAAAGGGGGAGATCGGATGAATCCCACCCGTCATCGTCCCGACTTCGTCTTGCTGATCGTCATCCTCCTGCTGGTCAGTATTGGACTCTTGACAATATACAGCGCCAGTATCATATGGGCGTATCAAAAACTCGGGGTCTCTCCGAACCATTTTTTCATCAGGCAGTGCATATTTTCGATCATCGGCCTGTTTTTTCTGTTTCTTACAATGAACATGCCCTATTGGAACTGGCGGAAACTGTTGGTTCTGATGCTTCCGGGATCTTTCTTCATGCTGTTGCTGGTATTTGTCTTTGAACCGGTGAAAGATGTGCACAGATGGATCCAGTTGGGGAGTTTCTCCATTCAGCCGTCTGAAGTGGCCACTTTGACCATCATTATCTATTGCGCCCACATTCTCACCAAGAAAAAGGACAAACTCCAGGATTTCAAAAAAGGGATCGTGCCGCCGATGGTCATAACCGGACTGTTTGCCTTTCTGGTTCTATTGCAGCCGGACATGGACGCGGCTGCGCTGATTGTGGTAACCGCTCTTGCGGTTATGTTCGCCGCAGGCACACCGCTTCTTCATCTGGCAAGAGTGGTGCTTCCGGCCACCTTCCTGGCCTTCATTTTCATTTTCACTTCCGAATGGAGAAGACAAAGGGTTCTTGCATTTCTGGATCCGTTTGCAGAAGAGAACCTGCAGGATTGGGGCTTTCAGCAGGCACACTCTTTGTACGCAATCGCTTCCGGCGGTTGGATGGGAAAGGGCCTTGGGAGAAGCATCGAAAAATTTCTGTATCTGCCGGAACCGCATACCGATTTTATATTCGCCATTTTTATCGAGGAATGGGGAATCATCGGCGGGGTCTTTCTGATCAGTCTGTTTGCCATATTGATCTGGCGCGGCGGCCGCATTGCCGCCCGTTTGCCCGATCGTTTCGGCGCATTGATGGCGGTCGGCATTACATCTATGATTGGGGTTGCAGTCGTCATCAATATCGGCGTGGTCACTGGCACCATACCCGTAATGGGAATCCCGCTTCCGTTCATTACATACGGCGGCAGTGCACTGGTCATCAAGATGATGGCTATGGGTATACTTTTGAATCTTTCGCGATATACCGTAGAAGACCACCATGTGTCAAGAAGATGATACTTTTTATGGTAAAGCAGGAATCATGATGGAAACGCCGTTGGAGCGGGACATTGAAGAATGATGAAACAGCCACCTGACTTATTCAGGTGGCTGTTTTGCGTTTATTTTTCATTCAGGATATAACGAAGGGTTCGTTCCGTAATCCGGAGTTTGTGACTGAGCAGTTGTCTGTTCCCCTTTGTTTCAGACAAGCCTTTTTGGATGATCTTTCGGCCGATCTCTCCTTCCATTTTTTTGATTCGCTTCATCAGATTCGGGAAATCAATGTGATCGATAGTCTCGATCCCATTTGTGATGTTTTCGACAAACAGCCTGATCTCGCGTTCCATGAAAGACTCCAGTTGCTTTTGAAAGGAAGTTTCTTCCTCATTGGCAACTGCATGCTGTAACAGCCGGGGCGGCAACTTATCGGGTTTTAAAGTAGGACAGTCGTGAATGGAGTGGGTTTGATTCAACACATTCAGCAATTGCCTTACATTTCCCGGCCAGTCATACCCTTTCAGGATCTCGGCGGTCTCCGGATCCAACCGGCAAGCCCCGCCAAACTTTTTCTCAAGATAGTGGTTTGCAATTGCGGGAATGTCTTCCCTCCTGTCCCGGAGAGGCGGGATGGATAACTTTACTCCTTCCAACCGGTACAAAAGATCGGCGCGAAACCTGTTTTGTCCCACCTCCGACTCAAGATTGCGATTGGTGGCCGAAATCAACCTCACATTGCTTTTGAATGTCTCTTCACTTCCCACCCGCATGAATTCGCCTGTCTCAATGGCACGAAGCAATTTCACCTGAATTGAGTGCGGCGCTTCTCCGATTTCATCCAGAAACAAGGTTCCGTTGTGGGCCAATTCAAAGTATCCCTTGCGAGTTTTCACCGCTCCGGAGAAAGCCCCTTTTTCATGGCCAAACAACTCGCTCTCCAACAGTGATTCCGACACTGCGCCGCAGTTAATGCCCACAAACGGATGAGTTGCCCGTAAACTGACACCGTGGATGAATCTGGCCAACAGTTCCTTGCCGGTTCCCGTTTCCCCTTCTATCAGCACATTTATCGCTTTCTTGGCCAACTTGTACGCTACCGTTAACACTTTCTCCATTTCACTGCCAGGAGCATAAACGATCCCGTAACTAGCAGCCATTTGGTTGAACGGGTCTTCCTTGCCCGCTGAACGTTGCAACAAGGAATGAATAATCCCCTCAAGGCTCTCCAGATTATCAAACGGTTTCTCCAGGTAGTCTCTGGCACCCGCCTGGATTGCCTGAACTGCGGTTTTGACCGTGCTGTAACCGGTCATGATGAGAACTTCACAGGCAAGTTGCCGGTTTTTGATCTTAGCCAATAGGTCCAATCCGTTTGTGTCAGGCAATTTCAGATCCACCAAAGCCAGATGAAAACCGGCTCCATGTGATTGAAGCAATTGGTCCACATCCCGTCCTGAATTGGCAACTGTTACGTCACACCCCTTGTCTTCCAGGAAGTACTGGAAAAAAGAGGTCACTTCCACTTCATCATCCACAACAAGCACACGGTTCATTCTTCGTCCCCTCCTTCATGATCAGGGATTGGCAGCAGAAGCGAGAATTCGCTGTACTCACCCGTCTTGCTGTCCACAACAAGCTTCCCGCCGTGGGATTCGGCAATGCCAAGACTGACGGAGAGCCCCAGACCCGTCCCTTTTGTTTTCTCTTTGGTTGTAAAAAACGGATTGAAGATCCGTGTGAGATGCTGCTGTTCAATGCCGACTCCGTTGTCCCGAACGTATATGGACAGGTAACCTCGCTCCTCCAGCCGGACAAGGCGGGTTCCTATGACAACCTCCGCGTTGGCTTTTCCCTGTACAGCGTCTCTTGCGTTTAACAGGAGATTGACAAGCACCTGTTCGATTTGATGGCGGCTTCCTTCGATAAGGGGAAGCGTGATGTCTGTATGTTTCCTGACCGTGATTCCGGATACGGACAACTGATACCCGACAAGGCTGAGTGCATCTTCCACCACATCACAGGGATGGATGGGTTCAAACTGATACTCTTCCTGTCTGGAAAAGGCCAGCAGGTTTTGAATGATCTTCTTGCTTCTGAGTCCGCACTGATAGATGTCTGCCAGCATCTTGCCGGGACGGCCTTCCTTGATGGTTCGTTTAAGCAACTGTACATTGCCGAGAATGGCGGTCAGGGGACTGTTCAGTTCATGGGCGATGCCTGCAGCCATTTCACCCAGTGCGGCCAATTTGGCGGATTGAATCAGTTGCGCCTCGATTTTGACTTTCTCGCTGACATCCTTAAACAACAGGATGTTTTCGATCGACACACGCACATGTTCCCCGACTCCCTTATAAAACTGAAGCTCCTTTGGAGTATAGGAAACATGGGAACTGGTAAGCAGAGTCAAAAACCCGATGGCTCTGCCCGTCTGATTGATTAAAGAAACAGAAGTTCCATAATGGTCCGGGATTTCCTGCAGCAACAGCTTTTCAAAATCGGCAAGCGTCATGAAGGAGACATCCGACATGCGCCGTTTGACCAACCGGCAAGCCCACTCCTGATGTTCCGGCACGGAAATGTAAAAGTATAAATCGGAGCCGTCCAGCAAAGTCAGAACAAATCCGTCAAAACGCAGAACCTGGGACAGTCTGGAAGCAATATAGGTTGAGACTTCCTCCCACGATTTATTGACATGAATTTGCGTCAATTGATTGATCACTTCCAACTGCATATTCTGTTTCTGCATCTCTTCCACCATGGAGCTTAACTCGCTGTAATAGCTTTTGCGTGAGGAACGGATTCCTGTGAGTTTATCGATCAATTCCTGTTTTCCGTTCATTGATGGCCACTCCCCAACACCTTGTGGAACAGCATCTTCACATCCTCTGCCGACAAGTCTCTTGGATTGGTAATCATGCAGGCATCCTGAACCGCGTTTTGGCTCAACAATTCGATCGTATCTTCCTCCAGATTCCTGATTGGCAGCGAATGCGGAATTCCGAGATCGTCGGCCAGGCTTTTCACTGCTTTGATTGCCAGTTTGGCCGCATCGGCGGGACTCAGCGAATTGACGTTTTCCCCAAATGCGCAAGCGATCTTTTTGTATTTTTCCGGTGTGGAAATCAGGTTGAATTCCATTACATGGGGAAGCAAAATGGCATTCACCTCCCCGTGGGGAAGATCCAACAACCCTCCCAGTTGATGGGACATGGCATGAACAGCACCCAGGATCGCGTTGGAAAATGCGATGCCTGCCTGCAAACTTGCCATGGCCATCGCTTCTTTCGCTTCACGGTTATGCTGACTGGCCACAGAAGGCCTCAGAAATTCGGAGATCAATCGCATAGCCTGCAGCGAATACCCTTCTGTCAAGGGTGTAGCCGCCAGAGAAATGTAGGATTCTATGGCATGCGTCAGCGCATCCATGCCGGTATGAGCGGTAAGCTTCCGGTCTTTGGTCATCAAGGTTCGGGGATCCACGATCGCAATGTCGGGAATCAGTGACTTGGACACGATTGTCATTTTCACTTTTCTTTCCGTGTCCACCACAATCGAAAACTGGGACACTTCCGAGCCGGACCCCGCAGTTGTGGGTACCATCACCATCGGGGGGAGCGGGTGAAGAACAAGATCCACTCCCTCATACTGACGGATGGACCCTCCGTTGCTTCCCAGCAAAGCAATCGATTTGGCCGCATCAATGGCGCTGCCACCCCCGATTCCCACCACCGCATTGCAACCGCTTTCCGTGTATTCGGCAACGCCTGCCGCCACTTCGTAGTCCTTCGGGTTTGAAGTGACGCTTGTCCACAAGCAGCAGTCAAGCTTGCATTGCTTCAGGTAATGAATGGCTTCCTCCACCCACCCCGCACTGACAACTCCCGGATCGGATACGATAAAGACCTTTTTTGCTCCCAGACGAAGTACGCTTTCCCCAACCTGTTCCAATGAGTTGAAACCGAAAATAATTTCCGGAGCCATAAATTTGGAAATCCCCACGTTCAATCCCCCCTTGTCCCATTTTATAAAATTTCGATAATTTTGCTAAGTGCAAAAAAATGTCTTTTCAGCCGTTTTTTTGTCATATCTGCCAATTTTTTTGGCCCCGGCCGATTGTATGCCTGTCTAAACCGCTGCGGGAAGAGTTGGCATAAACCTTGCATATTTCAATTGTGGGATACAGAAGTCCACATTTTTTCCAAGGGGGAAGAGAAATGAAAGCGGCTGTCGTTAACCAGTTTCATCAGGCACTTGAAATCAAAGAAGTACCAGTTCCCGAAATCGGATACGGAGAGGTATTGGTGCGGATCAAAGCATGCGGAGTATGCCACACCGACTTGCATGCCGCGCACGGAGATTGGCCTATCAAACCAAAACTCCCGTTGATTCCGGGACATGAGGGAGTAGGGGTCGTCGAAAAAGTCGGTCCCGGCGTCACTTCTCTGAAAGTGGGAGACCGCGTCGGGGTCCCCTGGCTTTACTCAGCCTGCGGTGAATGTGAATATTGTCTGACCGGATGGGAAACGTTGTGTAAGAATCAATTGAATGCCGGGTATTCGGTCGACGGAGGGTATGCGGAATATTGCAAGGCGCCTGCCGCGTATGTGGCAAAAATTCCGGATGGTCTCAGCTATGAGGAAGCCGCTCCCATCTTCTGCGCCGGTGTAACCACCTACAAGGCCCTGAAAGTATCCGGCGCCAAACCGGGGGACTGGGTCGCCATCTATGGAATAGGCGGACTTGGTCATGTGGCTCTCCAATATGCGAAAGCAATGGGATTCAATGTAATTGCCGTCGACATCCAGAATGAGAAGCTTGAACTGGCGAAGAGTTTGGGCGCCGATCTGACCATTAACGGCAAGAAAGTAAACCCGGAGGAAGAAATCCAGAAACAAGTGGGAGGAGCGCAGGCAGCCATTAGTGTGGCAGTCACGCCGAAAGCGTTTGAACAAGCATACCGCTCGGTTAAACGGGGCGGAACACTCGTAGTTGTGGGACTGCCCACGGGTGACATTCCGCTGCCAATTTTTGATACGGTGCTGAACGGGGTCACGGTCAAAGGATCCATCGTCGGTACACGGAAAGATCTGCAGGAGTCACTGGAGTTTGCTGCCCGCGGAAAAGTAAAACCAATTATTGAAACCTATGCATTGGATGACATCAACGAAGTATTCGACCGCATGGAAAAAGGACAAATCAACGGTCGTATCGTGCTGACAATGGAATAGGACTGCTGATAAGGAAAAAGGGAATCCGGCTGTCTCACATGGTTGGGACAGCCCTTACTTATTGACAAGAGGCACCTTGTGAACCACTGGATACCGGGCTCCCGCAGGGTCCAATACCGATTCAAACATACATGCAGAGTCAACCAACCAGAATGAATCTTCAAGAATGCGCCCCAAATCAACACCCGACAGATCGACCCCACTCAAATCTCCCGTCCTGGCAAGAGTGATGTGGGGGATAAACTGTGGCTTGGCGTATTTTTCTGCTCCCAGTGGGCGAAACGCCTCCCCTAGATCCTTCTGCAGCAATGCCAGTTTGTCCGTCTCCCCACCGACTCCGCCCCAGACAACCCTGGCATTGGGAAACACTCCAACCCCTTCTAACGACAGGGAAAAAACGGGATGGGAACTTGCCACCTTCAAAGCGCGAACGGCCTGTTCAAATCCCGCATCCTCCAGTTCCCCCAAGAAGTTGGTCGTAATGTGAAACTGCTCTACCCCGTACCAGCGCTTGACCGGCACCCGGGGTTTCAGCACCTGTTCAAGCCGGAGCAATCTGTCGCCAATTGACTCCGGTACCTGAATTCCCACAAAGAATCTCCTCACCGCAATCTCTCCGTTTCCTCAGATGGGTTCATTGCAATCTTGCCATTCCAAACCCGGGTGGGCAAGTCCCTCACGAAAGCCGGTGCGGGCCAACAATGTGATCCCCTGCTTAATTGGGCTTTTTTACAGATTCGCCGGACAAACTCTCCGCATACTTTATTGATACACAAGAATAGAAGAGGGATACAGTCACTTTTCCCCTTCCTGGCTTCCAGGAAAAGGGGCTATTTTTTGCAGCTTTTATTTGTGTTATCATGGTGGAGCATATGGAATCATAGTCAGAAAAAGGAGTCTGCCTCGTATGCTGCACAGATTTTCACGAACGGAACTTGTTATTGGCCCGGAAGGCCTTGAGAAAATGAAAAAATCCACTGTCTGCATCCTTGGGATGGGAGGCGTCGGATCCTACGCCGTGGAGGCCTTGGCCCGAACCGGAGTTGGGAAGCTGATTCTCGTGGACAAAGACGTAGTGGACATCACAAACATCAACCGCCAAATTCCCGCCCTTACCCACACGGTCGGCATGTCTAAGACCCAGGTAATGGCAGAGCGCGTGAAACAAATCAATCCGGAGTGCGAAGTGATTGCCCTGGACATGTTCTTCAACGAAGAGACAAAGGAAGAAATCTTTGCTTATAAGCCTGATTATGTGGTGGATGCAATCGACACCATTACGGCCAAAATCCTGTTGATCGTCGAATGCAAACGCCGTGGCATCCCGATAGTCTCTTCCATGGGAGCGGCCAACAAAATGGATCCCACCCGCTTCAAAGTGGTGGACATTTCGAAAACAGAAGTGGATCCGATTGCCAAAGTGATCCGCCGCAAATTGAAAGATTACGGCATCCAAAAAGGGGTCAAGGTGGTTTGCTCAACCGAATTGCCCATGAAACCCCGGGAGGATGTAAGGCAGCAGATTGTATCGCCTGAGGTTGAGCAAGGTCAGGGACCACGCAAAGCAAAGCAACCACCCGCTTCCATTGCCTTCGTTCCGCCGGTTGCGGGAATGATCCTGGCTTCGGTGGTTGTCAGGGATATGCTGGGGTTCAAGCTGTGACCATACTGAGTTCCAATAAGCAATACCACTTGAGATCGTCAAGTGGTATTGCTTTATGGTATTTGGCAGGAAATGGTCGATTGCTGTCGAATGATACTGGTTGGATTCTATTTTTTGAATCTGATTTTTTTCTGTTCAAGGGGGCCGATCATGCAGAAGCGACAACTTTGGAAACCGTTTACGATCATGCTTGTTCCCCATTCGAGCGCACAGGTTCGTTCGATATTCATTTCCAAGACTCTTATTTGGCTGCTTGTGGGCATAATTTTTATGATGGGCGCAGGGGCCGGGTACTTTGTCTACAAGTTCTCCGAGTACCGGCGTTCAACAAATGAGTTTGAAACATATAAACAACAAACCGAACAGATCCGGAAAGAATACGATTCCTTGGCCGGCACTGCCGAAACAGTCAATCAGAAACTGGAAGTTCTGCAGCAGCTGGAGAACGATCTGCGAACCAAAAACGGCCTGCCGCCCGTAACCGAAAAACCAACCGCCGAGGAGGGCCAGGGCGGAGTGCTGCAAAGCCGCAGCGGTCTGAAACGGCCCTATATGATCCTGAACAAAGACGCCCTTGCTGTTCTGGACAAGAAAGCCAACCAGCGGATTGAGAGCACGCACCAAACGATGGATATGGTGGCCAGGAAAGAAGCGGATCGCAAGGCGGAAGAACAGAGAAAGCAGGAAGCAATAGCGCGCACACCTGATATCTGGCCGACAGGTTCCCGTAATGTAACATCCGGTTTCGGCTACAGAAAAGACCCGTATAACGGATACTACTCTTTACATACTGGGATCGACATTTCAGGCAGCTATGGCTCTCCGGTCATCTCCACCGCAAAAGGGGTAGTCACCCACGCCGGTTGGGACGGCGGATATGGCATAAGTGTTACGGTAGACCATGGAAACGGCCTGGTAACCAGATATGGTCATCTTTCAGGAGTCAGTGTGGAAAGCGGACAGGCAGTCAAGAAAGGCGACCAAGTCGGACAGATGGGAAGCACGGGCCGCAGCACAGGAACCCATCTTCATTATGAAGTGATCAAGGACGGCGTGCAGGTAAGCCCCACCCAATATCTCCCGTGAGGAGGCAGTAACTGATGTTCAAGAAGGAAGCACCGGCTGCCAACGGTAAAGTGGACACCTTAATCGGCGCAGGCACTACAATTGAAGGTATGATCCAGACAAACGGAATCCTTCGGGTAGAGGGTCGCATCCGCGGCGAGTTGATGTCGGACGGCGACGTTATAGTTGGCGAAAAAGGGGAAGTCCATGCCAATGTATTGGCACGGCATGTTACAGTGGGTGGCAAGGTATACGGGAATGTTCTCGCCTCGGGCAAGATGCACCTTATGAAAACCGGTTCCATTCAGGGAGATATTGAGGCAGGCACCATCGTGATTGAAGAAGGAGCTTACATCAAAGGTGTATGCAAAATGGTCGATCCAAAGTCTGACGCAAGTCACCCGGTCAAACCGGAACTCAAGAGTCAACAGGAGGAACCGGAGTCCAAAGCTCCGTCCCCCGTTCCGGAACCGGCATCAACCGTCACCACTACCTGACCCTACAATTTAAAGAACAGAACCAAATTGCCATCCCCTCGTCTTGGCTCCGACCAACGAGGGGATTGTTTTTTCCAACTTCCACGTTATTGTGATCAACCCGATTTTGTTTTATGATGAAGTTTAGGCCATGAAAGGAGGGCTTGAGAATGAACAAAGAACGTTATCACAACAAAAAAGTTTTCGTGACCAAGATCTTCACCTTCGATTCCGCCCACAGGCTGGATGATTATATAGGCAAGTGCGCCAACTTGCACGGCCACACGTACAAGCTGGAAGTGGAAGTGAAAGGCCGCACGGACCACAGGGGGATTGTGATTGACTTTACCGATCTGAAGAAGATCGTGAACGAGCAGATCATCGCCAAATACGACCACCAGTTTCTGAATGACCACATGCCCTTTAACACCACCGCCGAGAACATGGTCGTATTTTTCTTTGAAATTATCGATACCTATCTGAACAAACTGGACGATGCCCAGAATATCACCCTGCAGCGCTGCCGGTTGTGGGAAACGCCGACCTGTTACGCGGAAATCACACGGGAGGAATTCGACCGTGAAAGTGAATGAGATCTTCTTCTCGATTCAGGGCGAGTCCGGTTCCATCGGTCTCCCTACGATCTTCGTAAGGTTTACCGGCTGCAATCTGCGCTGTACTTACTGTGACACGAAGTATTCCTACTTTGAGGGAGAACCGGATACGCCGGAAGGTGTCATGGACAAAGTCCGGTCTTACGGGATCAAGCGGGTCTGTTTGACGGGCGGGGAACCGTTGATTCAACCACGGGAAGAAATGCAGCAGCTGCTCGATCTGTTGGGGGAAGATGGGTACGAGGTTTCCATTGAGACGGACGGTTCCATCGACATCTCCAGGTTTCGGCTGCATGACAAACAGCGGTTTATCCTGGACATGAAAGTTCCATCCTCCGCCATGTCGGACAAGATGAACTTTGAGAACCTGAAGCGGATTGTCCCGGAACGGGATGAGATCAAGTTTGTCGTGGGGAACCGGGAAGACTACGAATGGTCGAAGGACCTAATCCGGCAGTACAATCTGGACCCAGGACTTGGGTACCAACTGATCTTCTCTCCGATTTATGGCGAATTGACCTATCAACAGCTGGTCGAATGGCTCCTGGAAGACCGGATTGACGCCCGTTTCCAGGTGCAGCTGCACAAAATCGTCTGGGATCCCAATCAGCGGGGGGTTTAACAATTATGGCAGATGCGAAAAAATCGGTTGTCGTTCTATCCGGCGGCCTGGATTCCACCACATGCATGGCGGTGGCTCGTGAGGCAGGGTATGACGTGTGGCCGCTGACTTTTTTTTACGGACAGAAACATTCCATTGAACTGGAGTCGGCCCGGAAGGTGGCTGAATACTACGGCTACAAAGACCGTCACTTCATTGCGGACCTGAACGGGATCATTCGTGGTTCGGCTCTGACGGACGCAGACAAAGAAATCCCCGTGGGCCGCTCGGAAGAAGAGATGACCTCCGAAATCCCGGTTACCTACGTACCGGCTCGAAACATCATCTTTCTATCGATTGCTCTCTCGTATGCTGAATCCATTGGGGCAGAAGCGATCTACATCGGGGTCAACGCCCTCGACTACTCCGGGTACCCGGACTGCCGCCCGGAATTTATCCAGGCCTTCCAGGAAGTCATCAACAAAGGGACTGTGGCGGGCGCTCACGGACAAGGTATCCGGATTGAAGCACCATTGCAGAACTTGACCAAAGCGGAGATTGCCAGACTGGGATTACGGCTGGGCGCTCCACTGCAATTCACTCACTCCTGCTATCTGGGCACAGACCCCGCATGCGGCGTCTGTGATTCGTGCCAGTTGCGGATCAAGGGTTTCAAGGAAGCCGGGGTTCCCGATCCGGTTCCTTATGCGATTCAGATTGATTGGGAAAATTAAAAAGGGATTTTCAGTCCCTTATTCTGGCATTCCATTGGGTACAAATCAAGAATAAGGGAGTTTGTTGCCCTTATTTGATGATTCCATATCTTTCCCCGTCCGAAGTTTGCCTGAATAAGATCCTGAAAATCCCTTACTTTGAATGCCCCCCATCAAACTTGACGTATAAGACCCCGAGAGGCGCTTATTTGAGCCGCCAGAACCCACCAGTCCACCAACGCCGGCGGCAGAGCCAGCCCTCACTTTTAAGACGAAAGCTTTAACTTCTGCAGCGCCTTCTCGCCCGCTTTGTAGATGTCGCCGGCTCCCATAGTCAGGAACACGTGGTCGTCCCGCTCCATGCTGACTTCTTCCAGCCATTGGATCAGTTCCGACTTGGGAATGTAGCTGACGCGCGGGTGAAACTTCTTGGTCTCTTCCACCAGTTCGATGATGTCCACCAACTTTTCTTTTTCCCGTTCCGATGCAAAGATATCGGTAAGCACCACCCAATCTGCCGATTGGAAAGACTGGGCAAACTCGCTGAGCAGCCGTTTGGTGCGGGAATAGGTGTGCGGCTGGAAAATAGAAACGACGTTGGCGTTCGGGTAGTTTTCCTTCACCGCATGAAGGGTGACGCGAATTTCGGTCGGATGATGAGCATAGTCATCAATTACCAGATGCTGATTCAAGTGTCCCTTCAATTCCAGACGCCGCTTGACCCCCACATAATTGGCCAAGGTTCTCTGCATAACCTCAAAGGGGATGTTGTAGTAAAGCCCCACCGACACCATGGCCAGGGCGTTTTGAATGTTATGTTCTCCCAACAGATTGGTCGTCATGTCGCCAAGGTACTCCCCTTGGACAAACACCTTAAACTCGCCGGGACCTTTTTTCACTGCATATATGTCATTGTCTTGGGACAATCCGTAGGTGATGAGCCGGCAGGGAGCTTCCAGATTGCGAGCCAGATTGTCACCGCATACAATCAATGCTCCGTCCTCCGGAAGCTGAGCCGCACATTCCTGAAATGCGTCGAATGTATCCTGAATGTCCTTAAAATAATCCGGGTGGTCAAAATCGATATTGGTAACCACCATCACCTTTCCCTGATAATTAAGGAAGTGGCGCTTGTACTCGCAGGCTTCCACCACCAACTGCCTTCCCGTGCCAAAGCGGGCATTGTTTTTGATAGTTTCAATGTATGAACCGACAACAATTGTCGGATCCAGTTCGGCATTCGTCAGCAGGGATCCGATTAGCCCCGTAGTGGTTGTCTTTCCGTGAGTGCCGGTAACCAAAATCGTTTCGTGTTCTCTGGTAAGTTCCCCGAGCAGCATCGGATAGGTGTAAACGGGAATTTGTCGTTCGGCGGCTTCCTGCAATTCCACATGGGTACTGCCATAAGCGGCAGACGCGCATACAATGTCCACATCCCGGACATTCTCTTTGCAAAACGGAAGCACTTCAATCCCCGCTTTATCCAGCAGCTTGTCGGTAAAGAAAGTTTCTTCCACGTCACTGCCTGTTATCAAGTGGCCTTTCAGCTTGAAAATTTGAGCAAGCGAGCTCATTCCCGAACCTTTAATGCCTGTAAAATGGATCCGCATTCCGTAGTCCTCCACCAATCCTTAGATAATCGCCTGTACTTAGTTTGCCCTGCTTAAATTGAATTTACAAGGGCCTTTTTTCCCGAAAAGACCCAGTTTCCCGGATAATATGGCTGGTAATTTCTAGAATTGCCGCATATCTGGGCACTCCCACTTTATACATTTCGAGGAGAGTCATGACTTTTCGTCAGTAGTGGGTGCTCCGCCCATATATACTATACCTTGTGCCGGTGGAATGCTCCTACGAATTCGGAAGGACCAGCGAAACGGTCTGTGCCTTCGGTTCAAAGTGCTCCGCCAGACGCCTGTTAACCTGCTCATGGGTCAATTGTTCCAATACCGATACCGATTCGAAGAAATCGGCATCCTTGAACCTGTAGGAAGTGAAATTCCTTGCTATGTACCTTGGAGAGTCCATACCCTCGAGGAACTTCCCAATCATCTTCTTGCGGCTCAGTTCGAATGCGTCACGCGGGACTCCCTCTTGGCGAACTTTTGCCACTTCCGCGTTGATGATGGACATCAGGCGATCCGGGTCTTTGCTGTTGCCTCCGATCACCGAAAAGCCATAGTCTTTGTTCACCTCGTATTCCCAGGTAAATCCTTTGTCAATCAAACCCGCATTATAGAGCCTGTTGAACAATTCGGCACTGCGGGAAAACAGGGTATCAAATCCTACAGCGGTCGAAAGTTCCCGCTCCAGAAGACTCCGCCCCGTTACCCCCGGATTGACCTCTTTGAATCCAAACAAACAACGGGGAATGGAAACGGAAAGATGCACTTCCATCCTGGGATTTGCCGCTTCCAGGGGCTCTTGCGGGTAGATTCTCTGGATTTCCGCTTGCGGCTGAAACTGCTTGGCAGACTGGTTCTTGGCAACCAAATCGACCACCTTTGGCGGATCAAAGGGACCGACCACAAACAGTAGCATGTTGCTCGGATGATAAAAGGTCTTGTAGCAGTCGTTCAGGGTCTCTTTCGTGATCTTCGCGATGCTGTCGATGGTTCCCGCTATATCAATTCTTACCGGATGTTCTTTGAACAACCCCTGCAAAACGCCAAAATACGAGCGCCAGTCCGGGTTGTCGTCATACATTTGAATTTCCTGCCCGATGATCCCTTTTTCCTTTTCCACATTCTCATCGGTCAAGTGTGTGCGCTGCACGAAGTCGACCAAGATCTGCAGGTTCTCATACAAATGATCGGTTGCAGAGAACAGGTAGGTGGTCATGTCGAAGGTGGTATACGCGTTGGCTGAAGCACCATATTTGGCGAATTCCTGGAATACATCCCCATGCTCTTCCTCAAACATTTTGTGTTCCAGGAAGTGGGCAATTCCGTCCGGAACCACTGTCGGTTTTGTATCGCCCGGAATCACAAACTCCCGGTCTATCGAGCCGTATTTGGCGGTAAAAGTCGCATATGCCTGGTGGAATTCCGGCTTCGGCATTATATATATGTGCAATCCGTTGTCCAACTGCTCATGAAATACAGATTCCTGGAGCTGATCATAACGAATCTCACGCATTGGCAGCCGCCCCCTTCCGATCTCTCAAGAAATAGATGGTGTCCAGCTGTACCTGGTTAGCCATTTGCACAACCTCTTCTTTCGTTACCTTCTTCACCGATTCAATCAACTCTTCCACGGTACGCTGCCTGCCGGATACCACCCCGCCTGCATGCACATCGGCCAGATTTTCCGGAGAATCCTGAACCGTTTGGAACGAATTGACAAGTCCGTTTCTGGTGAATTCCATCTCTGTATCGGAAATTTTGCCGGCTCTTATTTCCTCCAATTGTTGCTTGATAATAGTCAGGGCTTTCTCATATTGATCAATCTGGATGCCCGATTGGATATACAAGATTCCCTTGTAGGACTCCAGACGGCTTGATGCATAATAGGCCAATGACGCTTTTTCCCTTACATTGACAAACAGTTTGGAATGGGGAAAGCCGCCAAGAATTCCGTTGTACATTAACAATGCCGGATACGAATCATCCCCGTGACTTACCCGGGTGCGCAGTCCGATGTTGAGCTTCCCTTGATTGACATCCAATTGTTCCACAATTTCCTTCGGCTGTTCCGGTGCGTTCTTGACTTCCGCCGGTCGCAGCCGATCCGTTGGCTGCCGGTTATTGGGAAAGTATTTCTCCACCAACGCCTTGACTCTTTCAGGATCCACATTCCCCACCACATATACATGCAAGGGAGCGGTGTTGACCAGATCCTTGTAGACTTCATACAAATTCTTGCCGTCAATGTGATCGAGATGGGATTTCCGCCCGAACTTGGGAATGGAGAACCTCTCCCCTTTGGTCATCTCCTCAAGGCATCGCTCGGCAGCATATACAATCTTGTCGTCCAGAAGAGAATCAATTCGCTTGGCATGCTGTTCCTTTTCCTTTTCCACAAAGTCTTCGGAAAATCCGCCATCTTCCATAACAGGTTGGAAAAGCACTTCTGACATCAGTTCAAACCCTTTTTCCAACAGCGATTCCGAGTCGGACAGGTATCTCTCGTTGACAACCTTGCACAAGAATTCCACGAGCTGCCGCTCCCCTTTTTTTGACACACCGCCTGTAAGAGTTGCCCCGTAAAGATCGGACAGCGCAAGCTGAATCGATTCGGAATTCGGATGGTTCTTTGATCCTCTCAGCAGCACATGGGGAATCATGGCCCGTTGTGTCGCTTTGTCCTCTTCCAAATCGGTATGAAAGGTTACCACAATGGTATTGAGCTTGAATTTTCCAGTGGGAAGGACATGGATGTTGACGCCGTTCCCTTTATCTGAAACAAAGGTTTTCAATCTGCCGCACCTGCCCCTTTTTTGAATTTCGCAAATGGTTCTCAGTCAATACTAGTATGGACATATGTATGCAGGAAAATCAAACCAAAGACAAATCAAAGCAAAAAACCCACCGTCCGGGAACGGTGGGTGTGCTGCTGTATGATCTTAACTGCGGCGGGTCTGGCTTCTTGCCGCTGCCTGAGCAATGTCAAAGTCGACTCGGGTAATAATGGCCGATTCGCGAATCCAGTTCTGAACTTCACGACTGATAGTCGGAGATACGTACTTGGGAGCACCGTACATTTCCACAAGTTCCTTCTTGGTAATATCATGCTTCTGAATGCAATGATAGTTGGTCAGGATCTCCATAAGCTCTCCACATACTGGACACTGAAACATTGACATTCCTCCTAAACGGCCGAAGTCCGGCCAGAATATAGGTCGTGCTGGGTCCTGTATCTCCAATATTCAGTTGTTTTCCACAGTTTACTTGAAAAATGGCTAGTTTACAAGGGACTCCAGACTGAACTTACAAAAAATTCAAGTCTCCCCCCGCTTGTTTCTAGGTCTTTGGATACATGTCCGAAGCCCTAATCTCTACTGTTAGTACGCTATGTGCCGTTTGCCCGTCTCATTCCAAACGAAAACGAACATCGTGCCATCCATACTCGAAACGGCACAATGTTCGTTTTACAGCCTATTTTTTAATTTTTGCAAACACATCCATCATGTAATTGAGGAAAACTCCAATCGCACCGGCATAATAAGCGATTTTCAATATCCATCCGGTCGGATCCAGAGGCATCATGTGAGCAACGATCAACAAAGGCAAAACACTGAAAAGAATGCCGGATTTAAGGAAATTGGTAAACTTGCCGACGCTAAAAGACTGTGCCCTCAAAGACTGAAAAACTCCCAGCAATACATTCAAACCAATTGCCGCCAGCACCAGCCAGAGGGCATACAGCATGTACCCTGAGACCATTCCTCTTTCCTCCCCAAAAAGTATACAAGCAATTGCTTTGTTACTACTTTATGAAAAGCGAGAGGAATGTTCGATAGACAAAAGCGGATTTTTATCACGTAATCCATTAACTTTTGACAAGCGGTATCAGCAGGAAAAAAATCTTGACTTCAGTCTCCACAAAATCGATCCTCTCCCGTATTGCGGGAAGGACCGGATCTTTTTAACGAGTAACAAACATTTGGGTATAATAAACTCTCATGTTTCCGCCTAATGCCACACCACAGCCAAGTTCTGTGAATGAAGGATTCATGATGTTTCGGCGGTGTCCGGGTGAATTCAGCCAGTTTTTTACCACTTCTTCCGGGGTCGGCTGACCTGCTGCAATATTCTCACCGGCTCCGCGGAACGAAACGCCATAGGCCCGAAGCATGTCAAAAGGAGATCCGTATGTCGGGCTTTGATGGGAGAAATACCCTCTGTCCCGCATGTCCTCCGATTTGTGCCGGGCCACCCGGGTGACTTCCCAATTATAGCGAAGGGGTTTTAGTCCGTTCGCAGCTCGGGCCTGATTGGTCAGCTCCAAAACCCGCCGCTCGAAGCTTCGAACCTTTGGATCCACTTGCGGAATCAGGAGTTTTTGCCCCGGATAAATCAGGTTCGGATTTTTCAGCTTGTTCTGTCCGACAATCTCATCGACTCCGACTTGAAATTTCAGTGCAATCTTCCATACTGAATCCCCCGCTTTCACAGTATAAGGAACAGGGGGAGTTTCCGCCCTTGCAGGCTGACCGGCTGCAAGCAGGGAAAAGCAAAGCAAAACGGCAAGCGACAGTCGTTTCATTTTGGCTGCCTCCTTGGGGTTTCTGCAAATCCAATTATAATTTGCTCTATCCCCTGTTCTTTCATCCTGAATCATGTACAATGAAAGCAAAGATCCTCAAGGAAACAGGGGGAAAACCCATGCAAATTCAACTGCTGGTATTTGTAACCGTTGTAGAGAAGAAGAACTTTTCCCGTGCGGCTGAATCGCTGAATATGACGCAACCGGCCGTTTCCCAACAGATTCATTCTCTGGAGGATCATTACGGAGTCAAGCTGTTTGAACGGAACAGCAAGCGGGTGGAACTGACAAGAGCGGGAGAGATTCTTCATGACTATGCGGTGCAAATCCTCAATTTGCACCAGGAAGCCCGACAGGCCATTAATGATTTGGTGGGGCTTGTAACCGGCAAGTTGATGATTGGGGCTTCTTTGACCATCGGAGAATATGTGCTGCCGCGGTTGCTGGCTGTATTTACCCGGCAGTTTCCGGACGTGGAAGTGGCCGTATCAATCGGCAACACGGAGGTCATTGCCGACAATGCCCTGAACAGCCGAATTGACGTAGGACTTGTCGAAGGACCGGTCAACCCGGCGAATCTTATGATCACCCCATTCCTTGAAGATGAAATGGTATTGATTGTTCCGTCCCGGCACCGTTTGGCATCTGTCGATACTGCGGAAACATCCGATTTGTCGAATGAAACTTTCATAGTGCGGGAAGTGGGATCCGGAACCCGGTATGTGGTGGAGGAAGTGTTTCGGACTTTGGAATTTCACCCGAAGCGGGAAATCCAGTTTGGTTCCACACAGGCGATTAAAGAAGCGGTCGAAGCAGGACTCGGGGTGGCCTTCATTTCCAAATGGAGCATTCAGAAAGAAATTCAGTTGGGGACCCTGTCGGCAGTCCGTGTGAAGGGCCATTCGTTCCCAAGACCTTTTTCGGTCATTTGGAAAAAGGGGCAGTTTCAAACCCGAGCCATGAAAGAATTTGTCAACCTGACTGGCTCATCCGATTTTTTGACCGCATTGGAAAAGGGTTCATTCCCTTCACCTTTGGAATGAACCCTTTTTTTAATCAGGATTTGTTCTTACGTTTTCGCAGATAGAAAGCAGGCAGCTGGTACTTCTTGTTCCGCGCCAGCCAGAAACCGGCTGACGCCAACCCCACAACAGCCAGAATCGACACGGCCCAGGATATGGACTCCATCCTCATCCCCCACTTTTTCATTAGTCATCTTATTATTGCCCTGTCTTCCGCAACTTAAGTAGAGTATCCCTGGACGGTATACTGATTTTTTCCAGGACCGCTATCTCCACGTTGCAGTCCGACTCGCACGCCGAACAATAAAAAACTGTCCGAGAAAGCAGTTCGAACTGCTTTCTCGGACAGCCCTGTTTACTTATCTGGCGGAGAGAGTGGGATACGGACGCAAGCGTCCGGCTGCAAAGTAAATCCTATCGAAGCGCAGTTCCGACGACCCACCGATGTATTTACTTCCGAAGCATAAGCGGGCGTGGGTTCTCATCCCACCTACCAACGAAAGTAAACGAAAAGGAGCGGAAACCGCTCCTTTTCGTTTATCTGGCGGAGAGGGTGGGATTCGAACCCACGAGACGGTTCCCCGCCTACACGATTTCGAGTCGTGCTCCTTCGACCAACTCGGACACCTCTCCAAGAAACAACCCCAGAAAGTGCGATAAGCTCACGGAGTACTCCGGGTACTTTCTGGGGATCCCACGTATGTAGTGGGCATCATAGTGGTGCGGCTAATAGGAATCGAACCTATGGCCCCCACCGTGTCAAGGTGGTGCTCTCCCTCTGAGCTATAGCCGCGCGATAAAGATTTTTATTTTTCGGGGCCCCGCATAGCGTGACCCGGTGCTTGCACCGTGGCACGACTTGTGCCCTGTGGGTGCAAAGTACTCGGAATAAGCTGGGAACCTGTTCTTCACTTTGTGGGGTTTTACTGGTGCGGTCGAGAGGACTTGAACCTCCACGAGCTTGCGCCCACAAGAACCTGAATCTTGCGCGTCTGCCAATTCCGCCACGACCGCATCGCAACAGTGACGAATGTAATGATACTATGCCCGAACAAGAATTTCAAGAGCATTCTCGAAACAAATCCAACAGATACCCGAAGTTTTTTCACCTGTTCTTGTCCTTATCAGCTTTTTCTAGGGTTTGCTCATTGATCAACCAGGATAAATAAACGTTGACATGAATAAATATTCAAACTACAATTAGAACTAGCTTGAGGACAACTCAGGCAACCCACCTTCGTTTGGTTCGGAAAAAGAGGCGCTTCCCCATAGCGTCTCTTTTTCTGTGTCTGATCCAGTTTCCTTACACCCAAGCCACCGAGTATTGATGATTCCATACAAAACAACACCCCTGGTACATCGGCGAGCACCGATTGTCCAGAGTGTTTTCTTTCATATCAGTTGTGGGCCCTCAACGTACTATGACGGCGGCTGTATGTGAAGTAGACTGCCAAACCGATCAGGAGCCAGACCCCGAATAATGTCCAGGTGTCAGCGGGGAGTTGGGACATCAAGAAGATGCAGAAACCGGCAGCCAACAACGGAATTGCGGGTACAAACGGAACTTTGAAGGAACGCGGAAGATCCGGACGGCTGTACCGAAGGACTATTACACCGATGGAGATCAGCGTAAATGCCGCCAAAGTTCCGATGTTGACCAACTCCGCCAATTTGTTGAGGGGGAAGAACCCACCCAAAGCGGAGGCAATGACACCAATTAGCCAAGTGCTCCGATAAGGCGTTTGGAATCGGGGATGAACGCCGGAGAACATCCTGGGCAACAGCCCGTCCCGGGACATGGCGAAGAAAATACGGGTCTGCCCGTAAAGCATCACCATCAACACCGTTGTAATCCCGAGAATGGCCCCAAGGGATACGAAACCGGCAACCCAGTCTTGTCCCGCAACTTGCAGCACCAAAGAAATCGGTGCCGGATCATCCAGCTTCGGGTAAGGAACGATGCCCGTCATCAGCGCGGACACAATAATATATAGAACTGTGCATATGGCCAGGGATGCAATAATGCCAATCGGCAGATCCCGTTTCGGATTTCTGACTTCCTCAGCTGCTGTTGCAACCGCATCAAACCCGATGTAGGCGAAGAACACAAATGCAGCGCCGCTGAACACCCCGCCCCAGCCGAAGGGCATGAAAGGAGTCCAGTTGGCAGGTTTGACATACCACACCCCAACAACAATGAACAACAGAACTACCGCTACTTTAATCAAAACCATAATGTTGTTCAAACGGGCCGATTCCTTTACCCCCCGGCTCAACAACCACGTAATCAGCAGCACGATCAGGAACGCCGGCAGATTGAAGACTCCTTCCGGGGTGTCAACGGATGCCACCACGGGAGGCAAGTGAAGACCGAAGCCGTTTAGCAGTTTCTGGAAATACCCGGACCATCCGACAGCAACCGTACTTGCTGCAAGCAGATACTCAAGAATCAAGTCCCAACCGATAATCCACGCAATAATTTCGCCCAGAGTAGCGTAGCTGTAAGTGTATACGCTCCCGGACACGGGAACCGCAGATGAAAATTCCGCATAACACAGCGCCGCAAACGCGCAGGCAAAACCTGCAAAAATAAAAGAGAGCGGAAGGGCTGGCCCGGCATGTTTGGCAGCTGCAACACCTGTCAGGACAAAAATCCCGGTTCCGATGATCCCGCCAATTCCAAGCATGGTAAGGTCAAAGGCACCGAGCGCTTTTTTCAGCTGATGTCCCTTTTCTTTCTCAGCCAATAACGTTGAAATGTCTTTTGTTCGGAATAAACTGGAAATAAAGGCAGCAATAATTGCAACGGCTCTTGCGATATTCATGTTAAGTACTCCCCACTCCATCATGATGTCCCTATTGTTTGCAAAAACATGTTTTTCATTATAAAAAAGGCCCACTGGAGAGCCGTTACTACCGCTCATTAAACAGGTCATCAAACATTGTCCGTCAGTCATTATAAACTATCGGGTTCGCACAGAACAACAATTTTTCCCCAGCCAAGCCGGCAGCCAGATTCTTGGCGGCAAGCACTGCCATTGCTGTTCGGGTGGCAATGCTCGCGCTTCCGATATGAGGAAGTGCCGTAATGTTGGGAAGTGACAGAAGCGGATGGTCCGGCGGAGCCGGTTCATGTTCGAACACATCTATGCCTGCCGCCCAAATCTTGTTGTCTTTGAGCGCCTCATACAATGCTCTTTCATCCACATTCTGCCCTCTTGATGTATTGATAAAAATGGCGGATGGTTTCATCATGTCAAACTCTTTCCGCCCCATCATCCGGTACGTTTCCGGAGTGGAAGGCGCAAGCAATACCACAAAGTCGGACTCCCTCAATAAATTCTCAAGGGAGCGGTATTGAGCATTCAACCGTTCCTCGATTTCATGCCGGCGGGTCCGGTTGTGGTAAAGAATCTTCATGCCAAAACCGGCTGCCCGCTTGGCAACAGCTTCCCCAATCCGCCCCATTCCAATGATGCCGATTGTCGCTCCATATACATCCGGTCCCGTCAACAGCATGGGGGCCCAGCTTTTCCACTTGCCATCCCGCAAGAAGTCGGCCGCTTCCACAATCCTTCGGGCGGTAGCCATCAGCAAGGCAAATGTCAGATCGGCGGTTGTTTCTGTCAGTACGCCCGGTGTGTGTCCAACCGGAATCTTCCTGTTCGTTGCCTCTGCCGTGTCAATATTGTCGTACCCAACCGCCATGGTACTTACGACCCGCAATCGTGGGGCTCCTTCAAATATTGCCTTGTCGATTCTATCGGACACGTTGGCCAAAATGCCCGCCGCATCCCGAATCTCCTGCAGCAGGACTTCCCTCGGGATCGGTTGCTCCTCGGAATCCCACAGATATGCTTCCGCGTGTTTCCTGACAATTTCCAGTGCTTCGTCCGGGATTCTTCTTGTGATGACGACTTTAGGTTTGTCCATGTTCCACCTCTTCCAATTCCACTGATTCACAATCACCTGTTATAAATATACAAGAAAAAGCCCGGAATTCCTCTGCTTTAAGAAATCCCGGGCCAAGTCCTACCCTTTTTTCCTTTCCGCAATGTAACAGTCAGCTTCCGGGTACACCTCCCGAATTCGTGCCAGTTCCAGTTCCACTACCTGATCTTCGCTGATGTCATCCGGGACAACCAATTCCTTCTCATTGAGAATCCGGTTCTGGAAGATGGTCCGTACTACGTAGATCATTCGCATGCCTCCCCCATTCTGTTACTTGAAGTATATTACGGGGATTCCGTCATCTTCCCTTAAAGTTGGAAGAGGGGTCCTTTTACAACGGATCTTCACATTCCGTTACCATCACCGACAAATGGGTCGACAGGTCAATTTCGTAAGGTTTCACATTTTCTCCTTTTTCATTTTTCAATACACGGACGATCGGACGGTGCGGGTGTTTGGAGTTCACATCCACGACGACCGCTCGTTCGCCGGTTGACAAGGCCACCATCATGCCTACCGGATATATAACAATATGATTCCGGAACTTGGTCATTAAATCCATATCATACTTGTCGGTGGAAGCAAAAATGATATCAAGCGCTTCATGCGGCAGATATCCTTTTCGATAGGAACGGTTCGAAATGAGAGCGTCATAGACATCAGCCAATCCCACGATCTTTCCATACAAGTGAATCTCGTTGTCTTTCAGCCCCCGGGGATAGCCCGAACCATCGATTCGCTCATGGTGTTGCAGTGCACAGTGCGCCGACAAAAGCGGGATGTCCGGGAATTCTCGCAAGATGTCATACCCGTAGGTGGGGTGCTTCTTGATTTCCGAGAACTCGGCCGGGGTCAGAGCCCCGGGTTTCTCCAATATTTCAAGCGGCACCATGGTCTTTCCAATATCGTGAAGCATTGCCCCAATCCCCAGTTCAATCAATTGGTTGCGGTTAAGCCCGACCGCCATGCCCAACGCGGCCGAATAAATCCCCACATTGACCGAATGGGTGTACAAATAATTGCTCGAGGTATAGATCTTGGACAGATGAATCAACAGCTCTTTCCTGTCCTGCAATTCATGCAGAATATCCTCAAATGCCTTGCGAAATTCGGTTCCCAGTCTGGAAAGAGAGATGGTCCGGTTCCACTTTTTTGCTTCAATCATGGAAGAAAAAGTATCATGCACCATCTGGACAGCCCGTTGTCTGGTTTCATCGGAAACCGAATCTTCCGGCACAATATCGTCTGTCCGTGAATCAGACACATACACGGTTTCAATCCCCAATTCCTGCAACCGCCGGATCATCCCCGCAGTTAATTCTACACCTGCCCCCACAAGGACTCTTCCTGTCTCGGTGAATACTGGCCTGCCAAGTTTATCTCCTGGTTGCAAATAGGTTGTTTGTGTAATATGCATGCTGCAGCCACCTTAAATTGGGATTCTCGTTTTTCAGATATTCAAATAATTCGTCAAGTTCTCCCTTTTAACCTTCTTTTTCCATGCACACCCTTCCTCCCTCCTACATATGGATAACTGTATTTCCACGAAGGAAGGGACATACATGGCAGGCAAACCGCAACAGAAACCAGCTTCCAAACCCGGGGGGAAGAAGAAAAAGTCTGATGCCCATCCGCAACCGCAGATGAAAATCGTAACCGTGGATACATGCATTGCATGTCCGGCGAAATGTCAGCGGGGAATCGTTTACATGAACAAAATGGGCCAACCGGGAGCCATTGGCTATGGAGTGCCTTGCATTCTTACGTTGAAATAAGGATGGGCTTCACGTATCATGGGGTCGAGGAGGTCTGACGATGCTGCAAACCATTCTCGACCTTTTTACATATCCGGGGCGGACCATCGACCGCCTCTTGGCTGAGAAAAACTATGTAAAGTCCAATAAAATCTTCTTTTTGACAATGGTCGTTGTCAGCTTGTCAGCTGTTGTCACTCTTTATTTGATGCAGAGGGGGACAGCGGTAACCCATCCGTGGTTGCTTGCAGTTGCGGCAATAGCCCCAATTGGCGGCTTGCTTTTCACCCGTTTTCTGTTCCGCCAACTGGTGCCGCTGGGACTGTTGATGGTCAACAACCGGAACTTTCCCAGGGACCCGGTTGAAAGAACCGCTCGCTCCCGAGAGCTTTACTTACTGTATCCGTATCACGTAATGCCGCTGGTTGTCCCGGCCCTTCTGCTTCCGTTTGCAGCTGCTCCCACCGGACAGGACTCCTTTCACCTTCTGGCAAAACTGGTGCTGATGATTGGATATGTCCTTCTAAGCTGGAGCGCCTTTGCATTTCAAATCGTGGTCATGGTGCTGATTATCAAGCGCATTTACGGAGTATCCACCGGACAGGCATTCTGGGGGCCTCTGTTGGCTTACTTGCTGTTCGGGGTGTTACTGTCCATTGTGGCCATTACGATTGGATTGCTGATTGCGTTCGTTTTTCGTTTCTCTTTGTAAGTTCATTCGAAACGAAATCCCTGTTCTTCCAGAAAGGCCCGCATATGGGCACGAACCGGCTGACGATATTTGTCGGCCATTTCTTTTGACCAGACGGTATCCCGCTTCCCCTTGGTTCTCTCCAGGTAATACTCTCGCATCACCTGATCGTACTTTTCAATCTCCAGCCTTGTTTTGCTGCTGTCATATGTATTGCGATGGTAGACCGCTTCTGAGGCCAACCGGGGTCTGATGCCGGGATCATGATCGGGAACGCCCACACACATGCCAAACACCGGATACACAAGTTCGGGAAGCATGAGCAGCTTTGACACCTCCCGCGGGTTGTTTCGAATTCCGCCGATATAGACGATGCCAAGCCCCATGGATTCGGCTGCCACAGCAGCATTTTGCGCCGCCAAAGCCACATCCACCGTAGCTACAATAAAATTCTCCATGGTGCCATGAACCATCTCGGTGTCCTGGAGGGTGCATGCTTCCCGCAATCGGAACATATCAGCACACCATATCAAGAACAACGGACATTGTTCCACATAAGCCTGGTTTCCGGTCAAAACGGCCAATTCTTTTTTCATTCCGGGATCCGTTACGCCAATCACGCTGTAGGCTTGTACATTGCTTGAGGAGGAAGCCATCTGTGCGGATTGAATAATGGCGAGAATCTGATCCTCCGACAGCGGTTCGGTTTTGTATTTGCGAATTGATCGATGCTGTTGCAGGAGTTTAACGGTTTGGTTCACTCCTTGTCACCCCCGTTGACATATTGATATCCAAGTCCACCGAGTATAAACCGGGTTGTGTCTTCCACCCGTTTTTCCAAGGGTTGTTCCTCCCCTTGGGTCAGTTCCAGATGAATCCGGTTGCTGTTTGGCAATACCAGCGTGCTTATGATTAGCAGCACCGTGTGGGTCGTGGATCGGAAGTGAAAGATTCCCTGCTCCCTTCCTTTGTCCAGCAATTCCCCCAGTCTCCTCCAGATTGGCAAGGCATATTGCATAATCCTTTCCAGCCTGGGACTTTCCATAAAGACTTCCTGCTGCATGATTCTGGCCAACTCCGGATCCAGCATCCGGAACCGGATTGTCTCGGCAATCAGGAATTTGATTCCCTTCACCGGATCCTGCAATTGCTCTTCGTGTTCGTGCAGTTTTTTTCCCGGAAAGAATGTGTCGATCAGGGCGTAGAACACATTTTCCTTCCCGCCGAAATGGTAGGAAACGAGCGCCACATTGGCCCCCGCCTCCTCACAGATCTGACGCACCGTCGTTCCTTCAAAACCGTTCTTCGCAAATAGTTTCTTGGCAGCCAGCAGGATTCTCAGCTTAACATCTTTTGGATCCGTGTCCATACTCTCCCTCCTTTACACCCGTACATAATGGGAAGCGCAACTCAATTCACCAGTCCGGTCTCCTTGCCTGTGCATCGATCCCCGGAACCGGAAGGAACCATATGTCTCCCCGCAGCAAGCGCCGTTATTACAACAGGGACTGCCAGCAAGCTCAGCAGTACACATAGCCCTACTGTTTGCCATCCGATCAATCCGCTGTCAAACAAACGATGGTACACATAAGCCGAGTAGGGAAGCACTATGGTAACAGCCGTTACAACCCCGGGGGTGTAGGCGCCGAGCAAAAGAGACTGTCCCGCATGGGTGAACACGTGAAGAAAGGCCACGGTGATGCAAGTGACAAAGAACAGGTAGCTTCCTTCGTTTGCAGCCAGGAAAGTGGAAGACGAGACAAACACCAGGATCACTGTAACTGCTACGGCAAACTGGGCGGTTGTCATGTTCAGTATTTTTTCAAAATTGGTAGCCAGCCTGGCTGACAGCAACCGGTTCAGCTTGTGCCTGTTTCTCCGTCCCCACCCCTCAACAGTAATGATTTCCTCCAAATCATGAAACATGAACACAACCGGGAACAACCAGACAACCGTCTTCAAATCAAGCCAAGCATCCAAGTAAGCCATCATTGTCATCCCCTCCAAAGTCTTAATCTGACGCTGCGCCGGTACCGTTACACGTTTAAACTTTTGTTTTAAACAACCAATTAAAACATATGTTTAACACGAATATACGCAAATCATCCCTACATGTCAAGTTACTTTTTCCAGCGGCTGTTTCCGATGTGAATATTGCCACCTGTTAGCAGCCATCTTCGAGCAAAATAGAACTGGATTTCAGGCCTAATTTTGATGATTCAAAGATACTTCCAGATATAAGACTGTTTTTCAGCCCTATATGCTATTTTTTACTTGCCAGCTCAAAAAATTCCTCGAATTAGGCTGAAAATCAGTTCTATTAGGGAGAGAAAATCAAGAAATATAAAATAGGACTGATAATCAGACCTATTCCCCGATACGCATGCTTTATATAAAAATTGGCTATACGGATTATCGTGTTGATCAGCCCTTTGTAATTTCCAGTTGGTTGTTTGGTGTATTAAATCTTTAAAATATGCAACAAATAGAATAAAATGTCGTTATACAAATGCCATTAGAAGAAAGATAATATATACTGTCAAGATTCAGTGAAAATGTCACCTTAACTGTTCTATGAAAATGTCACTTTTTAGTTCCCCCCTCGTTTCATACGAAGGGGTTTCAAGAAG